>JANMRV010000676.1:0-7244 GCA_031388685.1 Planctomycetota bacterium | reverse complement strand
GGCCGGATTTGAGGTGATCACCGAGGAGCAGCGGGCAGGTGTGAGTTTTCTGAAGTGCGACTTAAGGAAACTCAAGCCATCACGGCAGTGGATGGGCCGCGCCCGCAGGGAGTTCCTCTGGTTTTGTGTCCCAATCTCCCTCCGCCGGACGCTCCCGAGTTGGGCCGTGAGTCCCTTCGCCGAAGGGAACTCAGCGCCAACCCCAGCAACTCAAGGAGCCTACCCACGATGAAATCCACGTCTTGCCGCGTCTTCACGCTGTTCGCCTTTTCGATAGCGACTCAGTTCACTCTGCTGACCGAGACTCGAGCGCAGAACAGCGCCATCCGCCTCAACGGCATCGACGCGCGCGGCGCAGCTGCCGGCGTGGGCAACCTCGTCTCGAACTCTACTTGGGAAGCATGGATCCGGCTCCCGCAATACGATCCCAATTTCACAGCACCGGGAATCGTGCTCTCGCGTTGGGGCATGTGGACCTCCGCTGCTCCGCTTGTGACAGCTGCGGATGGTGGTTGCAGGGCTGCCGAAGGGTGGAATGTTCTGGCTTCTGGAAACGTGCCCGGCGTGAATCTGTCGCCCGGCAGTTGGCATCACCTCGCAACTGTGATGGGGCCCGAAGCCGCACCCGGCTGGCAGTTCTTCGTGGACGGCCAACTCGTGCAGACCGTCGGGCCTGGCGGCTACGTCCCGTCGGGTGGTTGGGAAACCGACCTCGGTTGCTGGGGATACATCGGCTACAGCGGTTTTCTCAAGGCCGATGTCGATGAGGCGCGACTCTCGAATGTCCCGCGCTACACAGCGAACTTCACGCCGCCGACGCGACTCACACCCGATGCGAGCAGCGTGGCGCTATGGCACTTCGACGAAGCCAGCGGCAACATCGCGCACGACGCCACTGGCAACGGTTTCGACTTCACGCTGTACGGCGGCTACACCTGGGTAACAGGCGTCGGCTCGGATTTCAGCAACTACTGCAACCCGAAGCAAAACTCCGCGGGCTGCCTGCCGGCGATCAACGCAAGCGGTTCCGTCAGCCTCAGCGGCACCGACAACCTCACGATTAGCGCGAGCAACATCCTCAGTTCCACCAACGGAGTGCTGATCTGGAGCCAGACTTCAGCCAACTTTCCATTCCACGGTGGCACGCTCTGCCTGGCGGTTCCGATCGTGCGCACTCCGACGCAGAATTCGGGCAACCTGGGTAACACGCCGTGCGGTGGCTCTTATTCCTTCCACTTTTCACACGCCTACGCCGCGAGCAAGTTCCTCTTTCCGGGGACAGAAATCTTCGCCCAGTACTGCGGCCGCGACCCTGGCTTCGCGACGCCGGACAGGTACGGCCTCACGGACGGCGTTCGCTTTGTCCTGACGCCTTGAGCGACAAGACCGACCAAAGTTCGGCCTGACGAGCTGGATCATCGCCGAAGCGCCGGTCTGCATCCCGCAGGCCGGCGCTTTCGTTCGATCGGCACCGTCGAGCAAGGCTGCTTCACGAAGCAAGCCTTGCGCAGCGCCGCTATCCCGTCCGCCGCCCATGACCGACTTCGAGCACGCGCGCGGTCCGTTCACGATCAGCACCGATCCGCGGCGCTTCGATGTCGACGCGGTTCACGCGTACCTCACTCGCTCGTACTGGGCGGAAGACCTTCCGCGTGCGATCGTGAAGCGGTCCATCGCCGGTTCGCGCTGCTCCACGGAGCTCGCCAGATCGGCTGCGCGCGCGTGATCACGGACGGTGCGACGCTTGCCCATCTCTGGGCCATCTACATGCTCGAGGAATTCAGGGGCCGGGCCTGGGCAAGTGGATGATGGCCGAACTGCAATCGCGTCCGCAATTGAAAGGCCTGCGCAGTTTCGTGCTGGCAACGCGCGACGCACACGGGCTCTTCGCACAACTCGGACGCAGTGCAACGGACGATTGCGCCGTAGAAGTCCGACGCTTGTCCTTGCCACAAAGTAAAGCTTGTCCACGACGCCGTGATGTCGTGGACAAGCCTGGCAATGCTCATCCCAGGATCACTGCATCTCAGTTCCGCTTGAACAAAGGCAAGGGCCTGATGCGCAGCCGGGTCTCCTCGATCACGATCAGACTTCCCTGCTCCAGCGCCACATTCAGCTCCTCCATGTGGAGCAGCAAGAGAGCAACTTGTGTTTTCGGCCGGCGCGCAGCGCCGTGGCGAAACAAGACGACCGAAGGCTTGAGCGCAGCGCGAAGTGCGAGCATCGTTCCGAAATCGGTGTCCGCTGACACTAACGCGCGCGCCTCGCGTTCCGCAGCGCGGAAAATATCCTCGTCTTCGTCGTGTTGAATGCCGAGGTCGCGCACATGAATTGCATCGTGACCCGCAGCAGCGAGCCCGTGGGCGACTTCGGGAGAAAGAGCGTTGTCGACCAGGAACCTCATTCCGCCTTGCGCAACGGAAGTTCCCGCTCGCGAACGGCCTCCGAAGCATAGAGCAATGCCTCGCGAAGGTCCTCGAGGACGAGGTCGGGGTAGGCGCGCAGGATTTCGTTCTCGCTCATGCCCTCGGCGATCATGCCGACCACCGTGGCGACGGGAATGCGAAGCCCGCGAAGGCAGGGCACTCCCCCCATCTGCTTGGGATCAATCGTGATGCGTGTGTAGGCCATGATGAACGCCATCGTACCGCGTCAAAGTTCGGATGAGCGTTTAGAGTAGCCAACAGCCTCGCCGCAGCCCTTTCACGCCGCGGAAGGCAATCGTCGCCGAGCACAGGCACGACCTTCAGCTGAGCTCCAGCAAGCAAGGAGTCCAGGACGCTTGCGGCAGCGAATTCGGGCGAAAGCGGCGGAGTCGAGGCTGGCTCGGTACCGGTACCGTTGATTCTGCGCGATTGAACTCTGCGGAGTCACACAGCAAGCTCGGCAGCCCGCCGCTATCCTGTCCGCCGCCCATGACCGATTTCGAGCGCACGCGCGGCCCGTTCACGATCAGCACCGATCCGCGGCGCATCGATGTCGATGCGGTTCACGCGTACCTCAGCCGATCCTACTGGGCCGAGGACATTCCGCGCGCGATCGTGGAGAAGTCCATGGCCGGCTCACTGTGCTTCTCGCTGATCCACGAAGCGCGTCAGGTCGGATTCGCGCGCGTGATCACGGACAGCGCGACGTTCGCCTATCTCTGCGACGTCTACGTGCTCGAGGACTTCAGGGGAAAAGGCCTGGGCAAATGGATGATGGCCGAGCTGCAGTCCCATCCAAAATTGCAAGGCCTGCGCCGCTTCCTCCTGGCAACGCGCGACGCGCACGGGCTCTACGCTAAATGCGGATTTGCGGCGCCGAGAAACCCCGCGTCGTACATGGAGATTTCGAAGCCCGATTTCTACAAGCACAGAAGGGCGCCGTAGCCCATGCAGACCATTCGCCGCATCACCTCCCCCACGCTCGCCGAACGCAAAGCCCTGCACGCCTTGTTGCGCGACTCCGTCCAGCACGGCGCCTCGGTCGGCTATCTCCTGCCGCTGCCCGAGACCACGCTTGAGGACTTTTGGAACGACATGTTCGCGCAAGTTCAGCGCGGCGAGCGAATTCTCCTGGTCGCGGGCGATTCCGACGACATCGCAGGCAGCGTGCAACTCTCGCTGTGCATGAAGCCCAACGCGCGCCACCGCGCGGAAGTGCAGAAACTATTGGTGCATTCGAGTCATCGCCGCCAAGGACTTGCCTTGCGACTGATGGAGGCGATCGAGGACGAGGCGACGAAGTCGTCCTTGACCTTGCTCACGCTCGACACCGAAACCGGCAGCGCGGCCGAGACTCTGTACGATAGGCTGGGCTACCGGCGCGTCGGCATCGTTCCGCGCTATGCCGGGTTGCCAAGCGGCGAACTCAGGCATTGCACCTTCTTCTACCGCGAATTGGTCGAGCCGGACCCGCAATCAGAATCCTGACTGCGAACCTTGTCAGCCAAAACGCAAGCCGCAACCCGGACAGCGTGTGGGCCCGTTGGCGAACTTGCGACCGCAGGCCGGGCACTCGAGTTCGGCAGCATCCAGATCGAATCCACTCGATGCCTGCTCCACTGCCCCATCGGCGAACTGATCCTGCCAGTGCTGCTCGAGCAACTTGGCCGCACGCTCTTCGTTACCGCTCGCGACCGCGAGCCAGAGAGTCGTGCCTCAGGTCCCGCAGTGCTCGGCAGGTGGGCGCACGATCTGCGCCTCGACACCGCCGCGCACCAAGGCCTCACGCATCTCCTTGAGATCCGCGAGAGGCCCCTTGGCAATCACTGCACCGCCGGGTGGATTCTGCTGCATGTCCGAATTCTAACCGATCCAACCGAGCGCCACTCGCCGCAGGAACGTCCGGGCGACAGGAATCGCGTCAGACAGTGCTGATGACTTCGTGCTCGCGCGGTTTCGCGAGCAACAGCGCGGCCTCGCGCACTGCGTCCTGGCTGCCCGACAGCGCAACCACGTCGCCCTTGCGCAGCACTTCGTCATCCTCGGGTTGCGCGATCACGACGCCCTCGCGCTCGATCGCCACGACGCTCGCGCCGGTCTTCGCAAGCATGTCGAGTGAGCCCAGACTGCGCCCCACCGCCGCCGACTGGGGCGCAAGACCAAGCATCGCGAATCGTCCGCTGCCAGGCAGCAAGAGTTCGAGATCCTCGATGCTGGGCGTGGGCCGGTCCGCACCGGAGCGCGTCAGCGCGGCCGCAATCACCTGGGCCCCCGCCTGCACGTGTCCTTCAAGTTCGTTCGCTCGCCTCCACAGGGAATGGGCCAACGTCGCCAGCACGAGCGCAAACACGATGAATCCGCCCAGCGGCGGCACGAACGGCTGGGTGATCGCTTGCACGGTCAGGCCAGAAATGAACACCAACGCAAATTGCAGCGAAACCGCCAGAGCACGGCGCGGTGTGTGCGCGCCGTCCACACGCCTCGCCGCCGGCAACGGAAGCGCCGATTCCGCGATCAACGCTCCGATTCGCGAACTCATCCGAATCGTGCCAAAGGCAAACGGAAGTGAAGCCAGGGCCGCAAAGCCGACGACCAACGCCTGGGCGAAACCGGGGTGATCACCAATCCGGTCCGAGACCAGGAGACTGAGTACAGCATGCCAGATGGACGCGCTGACGATCAGGCCCGACAGCAGCAAAAGATCGGCCGCAAGCCAAAGCCCCATGCGCCAAGCGCGCTTGCGCGGCACCGCTCCATGTTTGCGTGCGCGCCAACTCTCCAACCAGGTCGCATACAACGACGCAAACGTGCGCATGCGTTCGGGCAGGTTGCGTTCGAAGGTCGCGGCGATCGTCGGCGAGGCGCGCATCAGCCACGGATTCGCGAACGCCGCGAGCACGGCGACCGCGACCGCCACGGGATACAGGAACGCCCCGACCGCCCCGCTCTGCACGCCGAGCGCCGCGATGATGAACGAAAATTCGCCAATCTGCGCAAGACTCAATCCGGCGCGCAACGAATCGCGAATGCCATAGCCGGTCAGGAACGAGCCGATGAAGATCGCGCTGGAACGGCCGAAGATCACGACCGCGAGCAGGGCGAGCACGGCACCGATGTTTTCGAGCACCAGATTCGGATCGAGCAACATTCCGACCGAGACGAAGAACACCGCGGCAAACACGTCGCGCAGCGGCGCAACCAGCGTTTCAATGCGCTTTCCGGCTCCAGATTCCGCGACCAGCATGCCGGCCAGGAAAGCGCCGAGCGCCACCGAGTAGCCCGCGGAACGCGCGATCCAGGCAAACGCAAAACAAAGTCCGACGGAGGCCACGATGCTGACTTCCGGACTCGCGACTCGCGCCACGGCGCGCGCCAGGCGAGGCACGATGACCAGTCCGACGGCGACGATGGCCGCGAGAAATCCCGCGAGCCGCGCAAGCGTCCCGGCAAGTTCCCCGGCGGTCACCGAAGATCCCGATGCCACCGCCGTCAGGATCGCCAGCAGGACAATGGCCACCAGATCCTCGACGATCATCACGCCGAAAAGCAGCTCGCGAAACGACGCCTGCGGACTTCCCTCGCGCAGCGTGCGTTCGAGCAGCATCGAGCTGGACACCACCAGCATGGAGGCGGCAAAGATCGACTCGACCGTCGTCCAGCCAAAGGCATGCGTGACCAGGAAGCCGACCGCGAAGACCAGCGGCACCGCTGTCCCCACGAGCAGACCCGCTGTCGGAAGCAGGCGGGTGAAACGGCGCAGGCTGAAGCCAAGCCCGATCGAGAACATCAGCAGGGTGACTCCGAGCTCGGAGAGCACCTTTACGTTGGCCTCGTCCACGTTCGAGACCAGGGGCACGTGGGGCCCGACGATCACGCCGGCCAGCAGGTAGCCCAGAATCACGGGCTGGCGCAGCCTGTGGCAGAGCACGGCGGTCAGCGCCGCGGTGCAGCAGACCAGCGCCAGGTCCTCGAGCAGAAGGTGCACGCCCATGTGCTGGCAAGCTAACACGGCAGACGGCGGCGAAAAATTGCGCATCGCTCGATGATTGTCGCGGCCGTGCTCCTGCTTCAGACTGGCGCGGTCGATTCAGTCAGGGGCGCGCGCGCCGGACGACCCAACCAAAATTTGCGAATGCCTGTGCACGAAGCTCATCGATGGACACGAAGAACATGCCCGAAATCGAAGTGACGGCGAGCGCGGAAGCGGCCGCGCGCGCGTGCGCCATGCGCATCGTGTCCTCGGCACGCTCGGCGATCGACGCGCGCGGAAAATTCACGCTCGCCATTACTGGGGGTTCGACGCCCAAGGCCACCTACACGATCCTCGCCGCCGAGCACGGCCGCGACGTCGACTGGAGGAAGGTGCACTTTTTCGTCGGCGACGAACGCCTGATTCCCTACGACGATCCGCGCTCGAACTACGGCGTCGTGCGCAGCACGTGGCTCGCGGGACTGAATCTGCCCCAAGAAGTCCTGCATCCGATGCCCGTCGACCTGGACGACGACGCAGCAGCTCGAAGCTACGAGCGCGAACTGCGCGTGCAGGCCCCCGACGGACTGGACTTCGTCATGCTGGGCCTGGGCGACGACGGCCACACCGCGTCGCTGTTCCCCGGTCGCATCGAGGCCATCCCGCCCGCGCGTTGGGTGATCGCAGCCTCGGCTCCGCCGACCAGTCCCGTCGAGCGACGACTGACCTTGACCTTCAGCGCCTTCGCGGCCGCGCGCGAAGTCGTATTCCAGGCCTGCGGCGCGAACAAGTCGCGACTGGTGGCCGACGTGCTCGCTTTGCGCGGCAATCACCCCGCGGAAAAAGTG
>JANMRV010000639.1:0-4092 GCA_031388685.1 Planctomycetota bacterium | reverse complement strand
GATACTGCCCCCTATGGCTGTGCAGAAATTCCGATTTAGTCGCCACGCGCGGCGCCTTTCTTCGGTCGTTAGTGGTCGCCTTTCCTCGAGGAGCCACTTGCCATGTCCTTCCAGCCCGCCTTCTGCCCGCTCGCAGACTGTCCTTCGCGCAGCGGTTCGCCCTTCACCTACCACCAACGCGGCGCTTTCCAGCGCCGCTGCGATCGAAAAGTCGTCCCCCGCTTTCAGTGCCTGGCCTGCTCGCGCGGTTTTTCCGAGCAGACCTTTTGCGTCAACTACCGGCTGAAGTGCCCCCAGCTGCTCGATGCCTTTTGGCACGACCGTATTTCCAAGGTCACGCACCGCCAGTCCGCCCGCAACCACGCTTGCTCGCGTACGACCGAGGAACGCCACTTCCGACGCATCAGCGCGCACTGCGAGGCCTTCCACGGTGGCAGGTTGTCTGAGGTCAAGGCCGCCGGTGGGCTGGGAGCTACCTTTTCGCTCGACGAGTTGGAGACCTATGAGCACCATCGCACGCAGAAGCCGGTCACGGTGCCGATTCTGATCGAGCGCGAGAGCGGTTTCGTGATCGACGCGCGCGTCGGCACGCTGCCGGCGCGCGGAAAGAGCGGGGATGCACAAAGACGCCGGCTCGCCCGCCGGCAGAAGCAGGAAGGCGACTGCGAGGTCCAATCTGGCGGCGAGGGCCAGCGCAAGAGCGAGTCACGGGAAGTGGTCAAGGCGGCTTTCGAACGCCTGCGCGACTTCAGCCCCAAGGATCGGCCGCTGTGCGTGCTCACTGATGAGAAGCAATCCTACGCGACCCTACTGCAAGAGCTTTTCGGCGAGCGCTGTGAGCATCAGCGCACGTCCTCGGAGCGCCGCCGAGATACGAGCAACCCGCTCTGGCCGATCAATCACACGCTGGCACGCGTGCGCGACAACGTCTCGCGCCTGGTGCGAGAGACCTGGGCCGCGGCCAAGAAGCGCCGCTGGCTCGCCGGACATCTCGCCATTTGGATCTGCTACCGCAACTATGTGCGCGGAAGGACCAATCGAGAGCCGGAGAACACGCCGGCGATGGTCCTCGGAGTCCAGAAGGTGCGCTGGGAGGTGCAGCAGCTGCTCAAGTGGAGGGTATTTCCCGGCATGTAATGCACAGCCATGCGGGGCAGTATCATCCCGCGGCCAAATGGCAGCCCGCGGATGAAACGGGTGCCTGGCGCAGCAGCGCTGCCTACACTGCTCGAGCCAATGGCCCCCGAAGCCGCAAAGCCGCTCACGATCTGCCACGTCGATGCCGAGCGGAAGTTTTCGGGCGGCGAGGTGCAGGTCTTTCTGCTGATGCATGGCCTGCGCGAGCGGGGACATCGCTCGATCCTCATCGCTCCCGCGGGATCAGCGGCGGCTTTGCGCGCACGACGCGACGGTTTCGATGTCCGCGAAGTCGGCATGCGCTCCGACCTGGACTTCGTCTCCGTGCTGCGCTGCACGCGAATTCTGCGCGAAATCCAAGCCGACTTGTTGCACGCCCACACCGCGCGCGCCGCGTGGATCGGAGGACTCGCCGCGCGTCGCGCCGAGCTGCCCGCGATCGTGACGCGCCGCATGGATCGGCAGGTGCGTTCCGGATGGCGCACGCGCCTGGTCTACGAGCGCCTGACGCGCGGCGTCGCGGCGATCTCCGAGAGTGTCGCGGATGCGTTGCTCGCGGGCGGCGTACCGCGCGAGCGCATCTGCGTGATCCACAGCTCGATCGATCCGGCCGCCTATCTAGCGACGCGCACGCGCGCCGAGGTGCGCGCGGAACTCGGTGTTTCGGAGACTGACGTTGTCGTCTTGACGTTGGGAGCCCTGGTGGCGCGCAAAGGCCTCGACGTCTTGTTCGAGGCGCTCGAATTGCTTGCGACCCGTGGTCTGCGCCCGGCGGTTTGGATCGCGGGCGACGGGGAAGAACGCGCGGCTCTCGGGGACTTGGCGCGCAGGCGTGCACTGACCGGGCTGAAGTTCCTCGGCCGCCGTGAAGACGTCGCCGATCTGCTGCACGCCGCGGACGTGTTCGCCATGCCCTCGCGCCGCGAGGGTCTCGGGGTGGCGGCCCTGGAAGCAATGGCCGCAAGTTGCCCGGTGGTGGCGAGCGCCGTCGGTGGCCTGGCGGAAGTCGTCGAGTCCGGGGTCAGCGGCTTGCTGGTGGGCCCCGAGGATCCCCTGGCCTTGGCGAGTGCGCTCGAAACCCTGATCCGCGACCCCGACTTGCGCGCGCGTTTCGCCTCCGCCGGCCGCGTGCGCATCAAAGTGCGCTATCACGCCGGCGCGATGGTTCAGGCCTACGAGGCTCTGTATCGTCGCGTGCTGGCCGACGGAAACGTCGCGGTCTCCAGAAGGCGATGAGCGAAAGACAGCATCAAGGCCCGAAAATCACGGCCTGCATCATTTCCATGAACGAGCAGGATCGCATCGGCGATTGCCTGAGCTCGGTGTCGTGGTGCGATGAAGTCGTCGTCGTCGATTCGCATTCAGAGGACAAGACGCGCGAGATCGCCGCGGAAATGGGCGCGCGTGTGATCGAGCGCGACTGGCCGGGCCATGTGGCGCAGAAGGAATTCGCGATCCGCCAGGCAGCGCACGATTGGGTCTTCTGCATCGACTGCGACGAACGTGTTTCAACGCGGCTGCGCGAGGAGATCCTCGACCTCCGTGCGCGCGGCTTTCCCGAGCGCGCGGGCTGGCGCTTCCCGCGCTGCTCCAACTATCTGGGCCGCTGGATCCGCCACGGCACCTGGTATCCCGACCGGCAGTTGCGGCTCTTCGATCGCCGGCGCGGCAAGTGGGGCGGCAACAACCCCCATGATCGGGTGGAGCTAGATGGCAGTCCCGGCGAGCTGCGCGGGGACCTGCTGCACTATCCCTACCGTTCGATTTCGGAGCACCTGCGCACGATCGACAATTACACGACGATCATGGCCGAGGGCCTGCATGCGCGTGGCCGGCGCGCGCGCTGGAGCGACCTGTGGCTCCGCCCGGGCGCGCGTTTCTTCAATTTCTACCTGCTGCGGCTTGGCCTGCTCGACGGCTGGCGCGGCTTCTTGATGGCTTGCCTTGCCGCCCAGTACGTGCGTTTGAAGTGGGCAAAACTCCTGATTCTCCAAAGCGATGTGCGGCCGGCGCCTCCGCCGGAATAAGCTCGTCCTGAACAGGTAGAGAGCCGAAACTTGTTTTCCAGGTCGAGCCCGCGGCGCGCGTGCGGGGTTTACCTGGCTCGTCCGCTCGAGTTCACGGCCCGCGCCACTGGAGTCTTTCACCGATGAAGAACCTGCTGATCCCGATCCTTCCGCTGCTCTTCGTGGCCCAGGCCTTTGCCGGAGACGTCGTCTGGGAACATTCGCTCGAAGCGGCGCTGGTCAAAGCCAAGGCGGAGCACAAACCGATCTTCCTGGCCGTCAACATGGACGGGGAGCCGGCGAATGAAACACTGGCCACGAAGACCTACCACGAGAAGAGTTTCCTCGAACTCACGGCAAAGACGGTCAACGTGTTGGCCTGCGCCCAGGAACACGCGCCGCTCGGCAAGGCCTGCCCGCGCTTCGACGGACTGACCTGCATGGATCACCGCCGCACGGACACCGAGGCGCGCGAAAAGATCCTCAAGGCCGACACCCAGGGATTCGTGATTGCCCCGCAGCACGTCTGGCTGTCGCCGGAGGGCAAGGTGCTTTTGTCCGTGCCCTACGCCGTCACCCTCGAAGAGTTGACCTGGTGCATGTTCAGCGCGCTCGCTGAAGTCGACCCGGCGAGCGCCGGCAAGCTGCCGGCGAGCGCGCGCTTGCCGCGCCGACTGGTGACCGGCGATGTCTTCGATGTCTTCGATCCCGCTGGGACCGCAGGCGGCATCGCCGACCGGCCGCCCACGCGACAGGAAGCGCTCGACATCATCAAGGAAATGAAGAAGAGCTGGTTTGCATTGGAGAACACCGGCGAGGCGCGCCGACTGTTGATGTCGGACGAACCCGAGGTGCTCGATTTCGTCCGACAGCAGTTGCGCGGCAGCATCGGCAGCTTTCTCGGTGGCGGTAGCGGCGGGGGTGGGGGTGGGGGCGGCGGGCGCGGAGG
>JANMRV010000626.1:0-16489 GCA_031388685.1 Planctomycetota bacterium | reverse complement strand
TCGGAGGCGGGTGCCGCGCAACCAACCAGCACACAGAACAGCCAAGCCCATAGAAATCGCATCTTGTTGCCTCCGGAGTGAGCGTAGAGAGACGCCCGACGAAGCGCATTCTTCCCGCTGACGATCCGTGTCGCGGCCTCCTGGGAAGGGAACCTGCTAGAGTCCGCCATTCAAGGGAGGCAGCGCGCATGTCCGCCACACTCTTCGATCTGATCCAACGCGGCGAGCTCGATGCGTTGCGTCGAGTGCTCGCGGCCAATCCCAAGACCGCGGACGTGAAGCAGGATGGCAGCGGCCTCAGTGCGTTGATGTTCGCGCTGTACCACCGCTGCTTCGACGCCGCGGAGATTATCCGCGCCGCGCGCACGCCGCTCGATTGGGCCGAAGCCTGCGCCATCGGCGACCTGACGCGGCTCGAACTCTTGCTCGAGCACGATCCCAGGATCGTCGTGGCGCGCACGGCCGACGGATTCGCGGCCTTGCATCTGTGCTGTTTCTTCCGGCGCGCGAAGCTGGTGACGCTCTTGCTCGCACGCGGGGCCGAGGTCGATGCACTGGCCGCGAACCCGACTCAACTGCGGCCCGTGCATTCGGCCACGGCGGGACGCGACCTCGAGACGCTGCGCGCGGTGCTCGCCGCGCATCCCGACGTGAACGCGCGCCAAATCCGCGGCTTCGTCGCTTTGCACAGCGCGGCGCTCTCCGGCGATGTGGAAATCGCCGAAGCGCTTTTGCGCGCGGGTGCGGACAAAAGCCTGCGGGCCGACGACGGCAAGGACGCACTCGATTTTGCCCGCGAGGGCAAGCATCCGGAACTCGTGCGCTTGCTCGAGCGTTCCTGACCCTTGAACCGCACGGCCAGCCCGATACGCTCGGCCAGCGCGTGAGTCCCCATTTTGACTGGCTGGTCGACGGCTCGATCGTCGGGCTGTATCTGCTGGCAACGATGTTCGCCGGCCTATGGGTGCGCCGCTATGTGACCAACGTCGAGAGTTACTTGGTCGCCGGCCGCGAGATGAACGTCTACCTCGGCATCGCCTCGCTGGCGGCAACCGAGTTCGGGATCATCACCTGCATGTACGCCGCGCAGGCCGGTTACAAGTACGGTTTCGCCGGCGCGACGCCGGGCATTGTCCAGGCGATCGCCATGTTCGCGATCGGTGCCAGCGGTTTTTGCGTCAAGCCGCTGCGCGATTCGGGCGTGATGACGATTCCGGAGTTGTTTGAACGCCGCTTCGGATCGCGCGTGCGCCAGATCGCCGGGATCGTGATCGTGCTCGGCGGACTGCTCAACATGGGCGTGTTCCTGCGCGTCGGCGGCGAGTTTCTGGTGCTCGCCACCGGACTCGATCCGAACGCGCTCGAATTGACGATGACCGTGCTGCTCCTGCTGGTCGCGGTCTACACCGTGTTCGGCGGCATGCTCTCCGTACTCGTGACCGACTTCTTGCAGTTCATCGTGATGAGCGCGGGTCTGGTCGCTGTCACCGTGCTGATCCTCTACAAGGTCGGCTGGTCGCACATGGTCGATGCCGTGGAGCAGCACCACGGCGCCGGCGGCTTCGATCCGCTCGCCAACAAGGACCTCGGCTGGACCTACATCCTGTTCCAGATCTGCGTGCAGGTCGCGGCGACATTGACCTGGCAGACCGTGATCGCGCGCGTGCTTTCGGCGAAGGACACGCCGACGGCGCGGCGCGTGTTCACCGGCACCAGTTTCTTCTTCGTCTGTCGATTCATCATTCCGGGGCTGTGGGGGATTGCCGCGCTGGCCATGCTGCCGCCCGATGCGCTCGACCTCTTGCCCGAGAGCATGCGCGGCAATCCGTCGTTGCACGCGATGCCGGTGTTCCTCTCCACAATCGTGCCGGTCGGATTGATGGGGCTTTTGGTTGCCGCGATGCTAGCGGCGGACATGTCGACCGATTCGTCGTACATGCTCACCTGGGCCAGCGTGATCTACAACGACATCCTCGCGCCGTTCAGGAAAAAGCCGTCGAGCGACAAGCGCGGACTCTTGGTCAATCGTTCGATCGTCGGCGCGATCGGCGTGTTCCTCTTGTTCTACGGTCTGTGGTATCCGCTCGAAGGCGATCTGTGGACCTACTGCCAGCTCACCGGCACGATCTATCTGTCGAGCATGTCGGTGCTCTTGATCGCATGCTGCTACTGGAAGCGCGCGAATTCATGGGGCGCGCTCGCGGCGATCGTGTTCGGCGCGGTGATCCCGATCGCGTTCCTGGTGATGGAGAAGCTGCCGTCGACCGCGGAGTTCGCGAAGACCCTCGGCGGCAACACATCCGGTCTGCTCGCCTTCGCCGCCGCGGCCCTGGCGATGGTCGCGGGCTCGCTGCTCAAGCCGCGGAGTACCGCATGAAAATGCCGAGCCATCCCTTCTGGTGGGCGCTCGTGGCGGCCTGTCTGATCTGGTACTCGACGATCACGCTCAAGATCGCCGTCCGAGGCGTCGCTGACGTGCGCGGGATGCTGGCCCGCCTGCGCGCGCGCTCGGGCGGCAAGTGATTCGCGCGGTCGACAGTCGCTAGACTGACCTGCGCCCATGCCGCGACGATACCTTTCCCCATGCTGAAGACAGTCCTACTGACACTGAGTTCGGTCATCGCCATCGTCGTGGGGATCGGACTCTGCTTGTCGACACACTATTCGGCTTCGCGCAGCATCGTGATTCAGGCTCCCGCCGAGAAAGTCTTTGCGCTGATCGGCGATTTGAAGCGCTGGCCGGAGTGGGAGCCGTTCTCCAAGGCGGATCCAACGACGAAGACAACGCTTGGCGAAACCACGACGGGCATCGGGGCCGGTCAGAGTTGGGCGGGCGAAGGGAACAAGGGCCGGCTGACTTTCACGGTTTGCGATCCGAAAACGGGCATCGAATACGACGTGGTTTTCACCAACGGCGAGCACGACTCGCCGGCGAAGAGTTGGATGCGCCTGAACGCGCGTCCCGACGGTTCCATCGAAGTGCTCTGGGGCATGGAAGGCGAAATGAACATGCCCATGGTGGGGGGCTACATCGCGCTGTTCGCGGACAGGTTCATCGGCCCGATGTTCGAAGGCGGCCTCGAAGCGCTGAAGGCCAGGGCCGAAGCCAAGGCCGCGGAGTTGAAGTAAGCGGACCCGGGATTGGCCCGTCTTCGCGGAAAATGCCTCGAATGAACGCGGCGCTCCTCGTGTAGCGCGCAGGTACCTTGCGGCCCGCGGCACTTGCGCTCAGACTTGGGAGTCGGTCGCTGCCCCGCAAGGCACCTTGTTTTCCCCAGCTCGCTTCTCCCCCGGGCTCACAGCCCGCCCCTCGTCCCATGCTGCATCGCCCCCTGCTCCTACTGTCGGCCGTCGTCCTGTCGTCCGTCGCAGCCCGCGCCCAGAATTTCGCCTTCCATGTCGTGCAGCCGCAGAGCACGGTCGACATCACGTCGAACTTCGAGCTTGCGCTTCCTGGCACGGTCATCGGCGACTTCGACGCGGTCAATAACCCCGCCGGAACTCGCACGCTTCCTGGGCTATTCGGCGGCAGCGGCAACCAGCCGGTCACCATGAACATCACGCTGCAGACCGCGCTCGCGTTCCAAGGTCAACCACTGGGAACTTTCGACGCGCAGGTCGACTTGAACAATTTGGGGCTGAGCGTCGACAACTTTTCGCTCGACGCGCTCGGTGGTCAGAACGGTCAAGCCGATCTGACTTTGGAATTGCTCTACCAGACCTTCCGGACCTTCCAGCCGACCTCGCTGTACATCGGCGGCATCGCGCTGCCCTTGCCCTTGGGGCAAGGCACGGTTTCCGGTCTGAGCTTCGTGCAGAACGGCGCCGGTGTCGGAGTGCTGATTCCCGATCCGTCGATCCCCGGTCAATACACCGCCACGCTGCTCGTGCCCACGGATGTAACCTTCACGCTCGATCTCTTGGGGACGGTCACGCCGGTGGGACCCCTGCCGCTCGCGCTTCCGCTGGTCGGCACGTTGACCGTGAACGGCGGCGCTGCGCAATTCGCGTTGGTGATCAAGCAATCGACCAGCCAGACGATTCCCGATCCGTTCCCGGGTCAGACGATCGACAATTTCGCCTTGGCGGTCCCGACGATCCTGCCTCCTGGTGGCACGGCGAACCTGCTGTTCAGCGCGATCTTCGGCGACATCTTGTTCGACCTCTCGAGCTCTATCCACATCGTTGCCGATGGCGCTGCGGTTTGCGCCGTGGCGCACATTTGCCCGCCGACTCCGAATTCCGTCGGCTCGGGCGCGACGATCGACGTGCTCGGTTCGCCCTCCGCGAGCGCGAACAACATGTCGATCCGCACGAGCAACCTGCCCGCCCACAAGATGAGCACCGTGCTGTTCGGGAGCCAACCGAAGGCGACGCCCTTCGGCGGCGGCACGCTGTGTGTCGGCGGCAGCGTTTACCGCTTGTTCCCCGTCCAATCGGATGCCTTCGGCAACTCGGTCTTCCCGGTGGACTTCACCAATCCCTCGCCGAAGTACCAGGCCTTGGTTCCCGGTTCGGTCTGGTATTTCCAGACCCTCTACCGCGATCCCAGCTTCATCGGTCCGCCAGGCAACACCTCGGAAGCCCTGAGCGTGCAGATCTGTCCCTGAGCACGGATTGCCCGGAAATCGGGCTCGAGCGCCGCCGATCGTGAATCCCATTCGATCGCGATCGGCCGCGTTTTTCGTCGTGGCTACCTGCCTGGCGCTTGCGGCCTGGATGGGTTTCGCCTGGAACCGCGCGCGGCATGGGACGCTGCGCGAGCTCGAGGGCGCGGGCGGTTTTCAGCCTGTCGTGAGCGCGCCGGATGCCGACCCGAATGCACTCACGCCTCCGTCAGCGGTCAGCGCCGGCGACGCGAGCCCGACGGCCAAGCGCCTTGATCCGGGCGGCGAAGCGGAACTCGGCGGGACGTTGCGCGTCGTCTTCGACAGCGACAATCGCGCCGCCGTGGGCGTCGATGTCTACTGGTTCGCAAGCGTGCAACTCGCCGAAGGCCGCTGGCGCGACGACCTCGACGAACTCGGCATGGGCTTGGATTTCTTCGAGCGCAATGGCCGGCACTTCGTGAGCGATGACGCCGGCACAGCTCGCATCCCGTCGGACGCAGGCCGGATTCAGGTCGTCGGCACGACGCGCACTCACTTCGGAATGACCACGATCACTCGCGAGGCGGGAGCATTGGAGCCGATCGTGTTGCGACTGCGCGAAGCCTTCGCGGTGCCGGTGAAAGTCCTTCACGCGGCGTCGCGCTCGGCCGCCCGTGACGTGGTCGTAGTCGCATCCTGCAGTCAACTGCCCGGCATGCGCGTCGGCGCGCGCAGCGACGAGCAGGGAATCGCGCGCCTTTTTCCGCTCTTCCACGAAGAAAATCCGCGCGGCCAGTGGTACGCGAGCCTGCCCGGAGTTTTTTTCGACGATATCCGCGTGCGTTTGCCGCTGCAGGAGCGATCGGAGCAACTGGAATTGCTGCTGCCCGAGTCCGCGCCGGCTCGAGTGCGCATCGTCGACAACAAGGGCCAACTCTGCCCGCTCACGGGCAAACTCCTGATCGGCTGGAACGATCGCGACGGCGATCCGGTGGAGCCGCGTTCCGTGCGCATCACCGACGGCATCGCCAGCCTGACGCGGCTTGAAGTCGGCCTGGAGCTGCACGTGCGCGCGCAGATTGAAGACCTGTCGGAGACGCCCGAGGCCGTCTTCACTCTCGACTCGAAAAACACCGCCCGCGGCCGCTTCGAGCTGAAACTCAAGAATCGCTGAAGTAGTTGGCGCGTTCAGGCGCGCCCAGGTCGTTTCGCGCTCTCAGGCGCTCAGGCGAAGACTCTTCGAGCGCACGGCGACGATCTCCAGCGCGGCCAGGCGATAAGCCTCGGCGAAGGTCGGGAAGTTGAACACGTGATCGACGAAGGCGTCGATGTTCAGGTTGCCGATCAGCGCCATCTGTGCGATGTGGATCAACTCCGTCGCGCTCTCGCCGACGATCTGCGCGCCGAGCACTCGCTGGCCCAGCGGATCGGCGACCAGTTTCAACTTGCCGTCGCGCACTCCGTTGATGCGTCCGCGGGCCAGGTCGGCGAAATTCGCCACGCCGACCACTGCTCCGCCGAAGCGCGTGCGCGCGGTGGCTTCGTCGATGCCGACACAGGCCATTTCGGGCAGCGCGTAGATGCCGCTCGGTGTCGCGTCGACGCTGGTGTGCGTCTCCAGGCCGAGCATGTGGCGCACCGCGCGCCGGCCTTGCTCCATGGAACTTGCAGCGAGCGCCGGAGGTCCGATCACGTCGCCGACGGCGTAGATTCCGGGCACTTTCGTGCACAACGTGGCATCGACTTCGATGTGCCCGCGAGCGCTGGTGCCAAGACCCGCCGCGGGCAGGTTGAGCCGCTCGACGTTGGCAACTCGTCCGAGCGCGACCAGCGCCTGCTCGGTCGGAATGATCGTGCCGTCGTCAAGCTCCGTGATCACGCGCGAGACGCCGTCCCACTGGACCTGTTTCACTTGTCGGCCGCCGCACCAGGTGCCGCCCATCGCGCGGAAATTCTTGAGGAACGTCTCGACGATCTCTTCGTCGAGGAATCCGAGCGGTCGCGCGGAGCGATCGATCCAGCTGACGCGCGATCCAAGGGCCGCGAAGATCGAAGCGAATTCGCTGGCGATGACACCGCCGCCGAACACGGTGATCGATTCCGGCAGCCAGGTCATGGCCAGCACCGAATCGGAGTCGAACACGTGCTCGTGGTCGATCGGCAGATCACCGGGTTTGCGCGGCCGCGAGCCGGTCGCGATCACGATGTGCTTGGCGACGATGTTCAGCGTCGGCCGGCCCGGCGCGCGCACTTCGATTTCGTGGGCGGAGACGAAGCGGCCATGGCCGAAGACGACCTCTGCTCCAGAATTGGCGACTTGGGCCGCGACGAGCTCTTCGTTGCGCGAGACGACTTCGTCCTTGCGGCGCATCAGGGCGTCGATCGGCACGCGCTCGCCCGCTTTCACGCCGCCGGTGCGCAGCAGCGCCTGGGCGCGCTCATGCAGCGTCTTGCTCGGAATCGTGCCGCGGTGCACACACTCGCCGCCGACGCGCGAGTCGCGTTCGACAAGGATCGTGCGCGCACCGGCGCGCGCGGCTTCGATCGCGGCCGAGTGTCCGCCCGGGCCGCTACCGAGGATGGCGACATCGCAAGTACGAGTTTCGCTCACGACATCACCTCGGCCAGGGCGCGAATGTTCTCGGATTGTTCGTGAAGGGCAGCAAGGTCCTCTTCGTACATGCAGAGCGCGCTGAGCACCGGATCGAGCCCCGCGAGTTCGTCTTCGCCATGGCAGTTGAGCGCGAGCCGATCGGCGAGGTGCGTGGTGTAGACCTCGTCAGAAAACGCCGGCGCCTCATGCGGAGCGTGGTGATAGCGTGCCGCCGCGTGCGTCCATTCCGGCAGCGCCCAGGAGCGCACCAGGCGTTCGCCGACCTCGGTGTGAAAATGGGCGATCGCCAGGTCGAGTTCTTCGGCGGCGAATTCCAGCTTGCACTTGGCCTGGATGACTTCGACTGCCTGCAGCACGACCGGCGCGCCGACTTCGTGCAGCAGTCCGCACAGGAACGCGCTCTCGACGTTGCGACGGCGCGAACGCGCGATCTCGCGCGCGAAAGCCGCGCTGAGCGAAGAGTGCTTCCACAGTTTCTGCACGCGCTCGAGGTGTTTTCCGGCGCTGAAGACCTTGGTCTTCACGGCGATCGAGAGCGCCACGTTGGCCAGTGTGCGCGCACCCATGCGCGCGACGGCCTGTTGCAGCGAGACGATCGGCTCGCGCGCGCCGAGCGCGGCGCTGTTGGCGATCGCCAGCACGTGGGCGGCGAGCGCAGGATCGCGCTGCAGCAACTGCGCCAGGGCGCGCGCGTCGCTCGATGGGTCGGAGCAAAGTGCTACGACCTGCGTCGCGTAGGTCGGCAGCAGAGGCAACTCCAGCGCCTGGTCCGCGAAGTGCGCCGCGAGCAAGACTTCGAGAGCCGCGCCGGGCGCACTGCCCTGGGCGGTCTTGGCGATAGGGGATTCCATAAGGGTGTGCGTGCATCGACCATTCCGGGCCTTGATCTGGACCCGTTTCCCGGCGCCTCGAACTGCATTTCGAGCCCCGGGGCGAGGCCGGGAGCGGCCGACAACGGTTCGACCGGCGGCCGCTCTAGAGTGACTGGAGGCGGCTGCCTGGTTACCGTCCGTCCGCAGGGCGGCAATCACTTGAACCTCGAGTCACTTCAAATCCTCATCCGACTGGCGACGGCGAGCCTGGCGGCGGCCTTGGCGCTGGTACTCGTCTGGCGGACCTTGAACCGCGGCCGCGTCGGAACCGTGCGCTGGCGCGTTCGCCGCCGTCACAGCGTTCGCGTGGTCTTGGTGCTTGGGACGCTGCTCGTGGCCACAGGCGTTGTCGCCGGGTCGCAGATTGGCCGCAGCGCGGACACGCTGCTCCTGCTGGCACTCTCCGTCGCGCTGATTGCGCTGTGTCCCGGTTTCCAGGACTCGGTCTATGGCGAGCGCGGTGTGCAGCGCGGCTGGTACGCGCGCCGACTGGGCGAGCTCGAGGCCTGGCGCCTGATCGGCGAGCATTTGCGCTGGAAACTGTTCGGCGAATGGGTCGCCACGGATGTTCCGGCGAGCGACCACGCGGCGCTACGCGCGCGATTGGAAGCGCTCGCACCCGGCCGCGAATCGGCTCACGGCAACGCGGGCTTCGATCCCGTGCGCGCGGCGGCGACGAAGTCGAATTCCTGAACCGCGGGTTCGGGTACTCGCCAGCGGCCAGGTTCCGCGCGCGCGCGTTCGAGCAGCGCGCGGCGCGCGGCGTTGGCGGCGGACCACAGCTGATTCGCGCGAATCGAGTTGCCCTGGAGCTGCCGTTCCGCGGCGTAGCTCGCCAGCCAGGCGTGAATCTCGTCCGCCCCGAGGAGACTCGGGCCTTCCAGGAAAAGACAGGCGAGGTCGTAGGCAGGCCCGCGCCACTGCAAGCGTTTCCCGCCGCGCCAGGCATCGATGAAGACGAGCCGGCGCGTCGAGGTTGCAGGAGTCACCAGTACGTTGCGCCAGAAAAGATCGCGATGGACGAAGCCCTGCGCGTGCATGCGCGCCGTTTCGCGCGCGAGTTCGCCGAGCAACGCGGCGCGTGCCGCGGGTGCACTCGCGCGCAAGACAGGATCGAGCGCTGTCGCTTCCACGAATTCGGTCACCAGGAACTGCCAGCTCGGAAAGGCTCCGCCGAGCCAGCCGGCCGCAAGCGGGCGCGGAACCTGGAACGAGCGCGCCGCGAGCCATTCGAGATTTTGGGCCTCGCGCACACGCGGGGGTGGAGTGCGCAGCGCGCAATGCATGAGCCCGTGCCGAACGCGCGCACGGCCGCTCAGCGCGCCGGCCTTGAGCCAAGCCTCGCGGTCCATGAAACGGATTCTTTCGGCGTGGCGCGTGCGGTTCACTCCGCGCTCGGCCGCAAGCTCGCGCGCGGCGTCCAGGAAATCGGCGCTTGCGAGCAGCAGTTCGAGTCGGCCCGCTGCCGTGCTTGCACGGGCAGAATTCATGCGCGCACGCCGCGCACACGCGCAGCCACGAAGGTTTGCTGCGAAAAGAAGCGCATGGTCGCGCGCCAGTTCAGTACATCGGCGCCGGCGCGCTCGAAGAGGTTCGCGATCTGCGCACGGCTTTTCGCACTGCGCCCGCTTGGGCCCTCGGCGCGCTTGAGGCCCAGGCTGCGTCTCCAGCCCGGCAACGAATGCTCGTCCCAGAACGAGGCGATGACTACGCCGCGCGAAACGCGCACGAGTTCCGCGACGGCCTGGCCCAACGTTTCCGCGTCGTGCAGGTGATGCAGCCAGCGGCAGGCGACGACGATGTCGAAGCTGTGCGAGGAAAAAGGCAGCGCAAGTCCGTCCGCCAAAGCCAGCGTTGCGCGCGGACCCGTGTCCTCACAGGCCGGACGTGCCGCGCCGAGCATCGAAGGCGAAATGTCCGCGCCGACGTACACGGCCGCGCGCGCCGCCAGGTCGCGCGTCAATCGGCCGCTGCCGCAGGGCACGTCGAGAATTCGTGCCACCGGCTGCGCGCCGAGCAGTTCGTCGATCAATGCGTTCACACAGCGGATGTCGCGCGCGCGAGCACGCCCGCTGGAAAAGCGCGCATTCTCGTAGTGAGCACCGGATCCCTCGCCGATCCATTTCGCGCTCGCCTCGCTGCCTCTTTGAGTCATCGGCCCCATGGTACGGAGCGTGCCGACCCGTTTGATCGCGATCGGGGTGGCGGGGTCCACAAGTGCGCGTCCCAGGCGATCTTCCCTGTATCCATCGCCGAGGCGCGGAACCAATCTGCACGGCTTCAGGGAAGCTGGTCGAGGTTCCGCCGTCGGCCGGATCGCCTCATCAGGGTCGAAAGGTCCAGTTCGAGCCGGAGGAGTGCGCGGGCTTGCTCCTCGCGTTGGATTTCCGGCGGGCCCAAAGGCCAGCGGCCGGCCCGAAAGCCGCACCCTCTTGGAGGGGCGGTCCGCAGATGCGTGGCTTTCACCGCGCTGCCTTCGAGCGCCCGATCGGCATTCCGATTCCTGTACCAAACGCAACTAGATTTGCATATAGGTGAACTGAATGCAATACTGTTTGCATGTGGAAACGCAGCTTCTGGCAGAACCTGATCGAGGCGGCCTGGTCGCGGAAGAACGTGGTCTGGCTGATGGGCGTTCGCCGCACCGGCAAAACCGTGCTGTGCAAGAGCCTGCCCTCTGTCGACTACTACGATTGCGAACTGCCAAGCGTGCGCCGCACGCTCGAGGATCCCGAAGCGTTTCTCGCCTCGGCCGGCAGAAGTCGCATCGTGCTCGACGAGATTCACCGGCTCGATCAGCCGGCCGAATTGCTGAAGATCGCAGCGGACCACTTTCCAAAGGTCCAGATCCTCGCGACGGGGTCCTCGACGCTCGGCGCGTCCGCGCGCTTTCGCGATACGCTCGCCGGCCGCAAGCAGGAAGTCTGGTTGACCCCGATGATCCTCGAGGATGTCCGGGCCGCCGGCGGCACGCTCGAGCAGCGTCTGCGCAACGGCGGGCTGCCAGCGTTCTTTTCCGCCGAGGCTGCCGACGAGGGGGAATTCCAGGGTTGGATCGAAGCCTATTGGGCGAAGGACATTCTCGAGTTGTTCCGGCTCGAACGCCGGCGTTCCTTCCAGAAGCTGCTCGAATTGCTGCTGACCCAGAGTGGCGGGATCTTCGAAGCCACCTCGCTGGCCGGCCCTTGCGAAGTGAGCCGCACCACGGTGGCCAACTATCTCGCCGTGCTCGAGGCGACATTTGTTGCCCACGTGGTCCGTCCGTTCAGCGGCAATTCCGCGCGCGAGATCGTCTCCGCACCCAAAGTGTATGGGTTCGACACCGGCTTCGTGCGCACGTTTCGCGGCTGGCGCGAACTGCGCAGCGAGGAGATTGGCCTGCTTTTCGAGCATCTCGTGCTGAACGAATTGCACGCACACACGCAGCGGCGTGACGTGATGTTCTGGAGGACGAAGCGGGGCGAAGAATTGGATTTCGTCCTGCCAGTGAGGGGCGAGTCCCCCGTAGCCATCGAATGCAAGCGCAAAGGCTCCGACTTCGATCCCAAGGCTCTGCTGCTTTTCCGCCGCTTGCACCCCGGTGGTCGCAACTTCGTCGTCGCGACGGATGTCCAGCGCGCCTACGAGCATCGCTACGGCGATCTGCTGGTGAAATTCGTCGACCTGGCCACCCTGATTGCGGAGGTCGTGCCGGCGAGCCGCCTTTCTACGGGCCCAAGCCGCCGGCCCGCTCCGAAATCCGGGCGGAAGGCAGGCGGATGATCGCGCGCTCATCGAGCACGGATCGCCAACCGTCACGACTCGGGTCCGATCCGCCTGGAGAAGTCCGAAGGCCATCGATCAATCCGCGTTTGGTCGGCGCTGAAGCAGCCTTCGAAAAGTTAGGATGCTGGGCCGACGATGCGAAGCGAGCGCCCCGAGAAGCCCAATCTGTTTGGACACGTCGCGCCGAGTCCGGCCACGGGCGCGGAGTCCGCGGCCAAGCGCGAGTCGCAGAGCCGTCCGGCTGCCTCGGCGAGCGAGCCTGCGTCCGGACCCTTGAGCGCTGCCACGGGCGCGGGGGCGGAGCAACTGCTCGAAGGCCTCAATCCTGAGCAGAAGGCCGCGGTGCTGCACGATCGCGGGCCGCTCTTGATCCTGGCCGGCGCGGGGTCGGGCAAGACGCGCGTGATCACGCGCCGGATCGCCTACCTGGTCGCGGCGCGCCACGTTCCGCCCTCGTCGATTCTCGCGATCACGTTCACGAACAAGGCCGCGGCGGAAATGCGCCAGCGAGTCGCGGCGCTGTCCACGGCGCCGGGCACCTGGGTCTCGACCTTCCACGCGCTGTGCGCGCGCATCCTGCGCCGCGACATCGAAGTGCTCGAAGGCTACACGCGCGACTTCTCGATCTACGACACCACCGATCGCAATCAGGTGCTCAAACAACTGGTGGCCAACGAAGGCGTCGATGCGACGCGCTTCAAGCCCGGATTGATCGGCAGCTGGATCTCCGAGCGCAAGAACAAGCTCGAATCGGCGCGCGAGGCGGCGGAGTCCCTGGACGGTTCGGGCGATGGCCTCGAACACGAAGTTTTCGTGCGCGTGTGGGCCGCCTACGAAGTCGCGATGCGCACGGCGAACGCGCTGGACTTCGACGACCTGCTGCTCAAGGTGCTCGAGGTCTTCGAGGCACAACCCGGAGTGCGCGACAGCTACGCGCAGCGCTTCCAGCAAGTGATGGTCGACGAGTATCAGGACACCAATCGAGTGCAGTATCGATTGATGCGCCACTTCGCCGGCTTCCACGGCAACATCGGCGTGTGCGGCGATCCCGATCAATCGATCTACGGCTGGCGCGGAGCGGATATCCGCAACATCCTCGACTTCGAGCAGGATTTCCCCGGCGCCTTCGTCGTGCGCCTCGAGCAGAACTATCGCTCGAGCCAGACCATCCTCGACGCGGCGCAGGCATTGATCCGCCACAACCGCCAGCGCAAGGAGAAGTCGCTGTGGTCGGCGCGCGGTGCCGGCGAAAAACTGGTTTTCATCGAGTGCGGCGACGAGGACGAGGAAGCGCGCGAAATCGCCGGCGGCATCCGCGATCTGGCGCGTGGCGGCCAGCGCCTGGACGGCATGGCCATCTTCTATCGCGTCAATTTCATGCAGCGCGCAATCGAACGCGCGCTGCGCCTGGCGCAGATTCCCTATCAGATCGTCGCCGGCACGGAGTTCTATCAGCGCCGCGAGATCAAGGACCTGGTCGCCTGGCTCAAGCTGATCGTCAATCCCAAGGACAGCGAAGCGGCGAAGCGCGCGCTGCAGGCTCCGTCGCGCGGCGTGGGCCAAAAGACGATTCTACTCGTGTCCAAGTTCGCCGCGGACCGACGTGTCGATTGGATCGTGGCCGCAAGTTCGTCGGAAATGCGGGCGCAGGTGCGCGGGAAGGGCAAGGCTGCGCTGGAAGCTTTCGCCGGCGTCGTCGCGCGGCTTGCGATGTACAAGGAACAGCCGGCGCTGGTCGCGCTGACGCGCGTCGTCGAGGAAATCGACTACTTCAAGTGGCTCGAGGGTTCCGCGGAGGAAGGCGACCCCGATCGTTCGGCCAACGTCGAGGAACTTTTGACCTACGCCGAGGACTACGACAAGGCCACGCCCGACGGCGGGCTGCGCGGGTTCTTGCAGGACATCGCGCTGGTCAGCGATTCGGACGCCTATTCACCCGACCAGCCCAAGGTGACCTTGATGACCTTGCATTCCGCCAAGGGACTCGAGTTTCCCTGCGTGTTCATCGCCGGTCTCGAGGAAGAATTGCTGCCGCACGCGCGCGCGCTGCTCGAGTCCGCGGATCCCGATCAGGGAGTCGAGGAGGAGCGTCGTCTGTTCTACGTCGGCATGACGCGCGCGCAGGACCGCTTGTTCCTGACTCGCGCTGTCGTGCGCCGGCATTTCGGCCAGACGAACTACACGGTCGCCTCGCGTTTCCTCGCTGAATTGCCGCCCGCTGCGCTGCGCGGCTTCGAGGCTGATGCTCCGGAAGAGGAAATGCTCGGCCGCTTCTCGCCCGAGGAAGAAGTGCGCATCGACCTGAAGGCCGGCGAACTCGTCGACCACGAAAGTTTCGGCCGCGGGCGGATCCTGCGATTGTCGGGTGCGGGCGCCAACGCGCGCGCCACGGTCCTTTTCCAGCACTACGGCGAAAAGACGCTGCTGCTCGTCTACGCGAAGCTTTCCAAAGCCATGGAGCGCAATCGATGAGCCAACCGGAACTCTCCAGCGAAATGCGCCAACGCTTCGAGCAACTGCTCGCCGAAGCGCGCGCCGCCGGCGTGCTCGGCGAACTGCGGCCGCTGTTCGAGTCGGCGCTCTGTGATTCGAACGACGACCAGGCGCAGCAGGGCGGCGCGATCCCGATGCAATACGGGATGGTCGGTGCGAGCCCGCAGATGAAGCAGGTCTACGCGCTGCTCGACAAGATCGTCTCGAGCCAGGTCGCCGTACTGATCCAGGGCGAGACCGGCACCGGCAAGGAGCTCGTCGCGCGCGCGCTGCACCAGTACGGATCGCGCAAGGACAAACCGTTCCTGGCAGAGAACTGCGCCGCGGTGCCGCCCGATCTGCTCGAGAGCGAGTTGTTCGGCCACAAGAAAGGCTCGTTCACCGGCGCGCTCGCCGACCGGCCCGGTCATTTCGCCGCGGCCAACGGCGGCACGGTGTTCCTCGACGAGATTGGCGACATGCCGGTGTCGATGCAGGCGAAATTGTTGCGCGTGCTCCAGGAAGGCGAGGTGCGCCCGGTCGGCTCGAACAAGGTCATCCACGTCGACGTGCGCATCGTCGCGGCGACGAACAAGGACCTGAAGGCGATGTGCCGCGCGGGCACTTTCCGCGAGGATCTCTACTTCCGCCTGGCGGTGGTCACCGTGCAACTGCCGCCGCTGCGCGAGCGCAAGGGCGACGTGCCGCACCTCGTGCGCTTCCTGCTCCAGCACGTCGGCAAGGAAATGGGCCGTGTCGCGACCGTCACGCCGGAGGCGATGGCGATGCTCGAGCGCTGGCGCTGGCCCGGCAACGTGCGCGAACTCGAGAACGAAATCCGCCGCGCCATGGCATTGTCCAGCGGACCGATCGGGCCGGCGGAACTCTCGGAAGTCGCGCGCAACGTGGCGCGGGCCTAGAGCGCCCTTGATCGAGGCTTGATGCTGAGCCCATCGGGCCTGCATGGGAGCCAGCCAGGATCCTGGTCGGGAAAACTCCTCGCAGTGCTGCGAAGGCCCGCTCCAATCCAAGGGATCCCTTCGAATCGATGATGTCGCGATTAGGAACTGCGCTGCTGTTCACGCTTCTGGCTCCGCTGTGTGCCGTGGCTCCGTTCTTGCTGCCGATCGGCTGCAATCAGGACGCTGAGGCGGCTGCGCCGACGGCCGCCAAGCCCGAATCCAAAGCCGCCATCCTCGATGCGCCGCTCGCCGACTATCGGATCGAGTTGCTCAATGTCGCGTTCAAGAGCGCGAGCGCGTTCCCGGCCAAGCCGCATCTCAAGAATCGTTCGCGCATCCAGGAGAGCGTCGTTGACGTCGCTTTTGAGCTCGATCAGCCGCGCCGCGCGCTCGCTCAAGTCGAGAAGATCGACAACTGGCGCAAGGGCGTCGGCTACGCCAACTTCGCCCTGTACTGCGCGAAGCATGGCGATCCTTCAGAGGTGCAGCATTTCCTCGATCTCGCCGACAAAATTGCCAAGGAGCTCGAGGCGAGTACCGCGGACGAGGACTCGACCGCGCAGGGTTGGCAGCGGGATCGGATCCGTTCCAAGATCGCGTGCACCTACTTGCAGCTTGGCCGCGCAGGTGATGCCGCTCGCTACGAAGCGGGGCTGGCCGACTCCGAGATCGGCAGGGTCGCGGCGCTCAAGGCCGCGCTGCTCGCAGACGACGCATTCGACCAGCAGCTCGCTGCGCTCGACGCCGCCGTCGCCGGCGGCAATTTCGATCAGCTGCAGGGCGCCATCCAGGGCTACGCGCAATCATTTGCGCGTTACTACTCGGATCTGGGACGACGCGACAAGCTGGAACAGAAGATCGTCGCAGCCTACGCCAGGCTGCCCGTGCAGGTGCGCGTCGAAGCGCTCTGCGCGCTGGTCCTGACCGCGCTCGATCACAAGGACCAAGCCAAGGCCCTGGAACTGGTCACGAAGGCGCAGCAGCTGGTCGACGGCGCCAAGTGGACCGCCGAGAGCGGTATCCCACTGCGTGCGCGCTTGGCCGGATTGCGTCACCGAGCGGGCGACAGCGAGCGTGCGCGCAGCGATCTCGATAACGCACTCGCGCTGTACGAGGCGCAGCGCGGCGAGATCGTCGACATCTATCGCGCGGGTGTGCTGCGGCCGCTGGCCGAGAGCTATCAATTGATGGGCGATGGCGCGGCGGCGCTCAAGC
>JANMRV010000577.1:0-2553 GCA_031388685.1 Planctomycetota bacterium | reverse complement strand
GTTGCTCGAGCTCGAGCCCGGCGATGGCGCGCTCGAAGCCCGCTTTCGCTCGCTGTCGACGCTGATCGATCGCGCGCCCACGCTAGATCAGGCGCTGCGCGATGTCGAAAAGAGCGGACGGCTCATCGATGAAGAATCCTGCTCGCAGGAAGGCCCGGCGTCGGCCGGCGAGATCCGGCCCGTGCTCAAGCGCATGTGCAACGAGCCGGGCGTTCGCGGCGCAATCTACGTTCGCGGAGCTACCGCCTTGGTGCAGGGCCCGCGCGGAGCCACCGCCGAGCGCACCGCCCGCGCCGTGCGCGAGGTCGTGCAGAAAAGCCGCACCGCCGCGCGCCGCCTCGGACTCGGACAGGCCATGGAAGTCACGCTCGAAGGTGACTTCGGCCACTTGCATGTCTGCCCCGGCGACCTTGGAGCGGCAGCACTGTGGTCGGCGCGCCCGCCGACCGCGCGTGTCCGTCAGGAGCTCGTCGAACTCACTGCATTGACCGGCACCTCTCCCCAGGACACCGACGCTTGAAGCGCATCCTCGAACCCCTCGCCCAGATCCCCGGCGTGCGCATGGCCTTGCTGGTCGCGCACGACGGCGTGCCCGTCGTGGTCAAGAACTCCGCCGACAACGCGGCCGATGGCCAGCTGGAAGCCACACTCGCCGGGGAGACCGCCGAGTCGCTCTCAGCGCTTGCCGCCGGCTGGCTCAGCGAGCTCGAGCGTTCGATCGGCCCGCTCTCATGGGGTTCGCCGCAACGCGTCGTGCTGCGCGCCGCGCGCGGATCGCTGGTCATGACCCATGCCCCCGGCGCGCTGCTCCTGGTGATCGCCGACCAGCGCATGTCGCCGGACGAATTGCGCCTGCCGATGGAGGCCGCCGTCGTTCGCATGCAGCGCCTGCTGCGGCCCAAGCAAGAAGCCGACGGCTCGAGTCGGCCGGCGCCCATCGATGGCGCACTGCCCGCGCGCACTGAATTCAAAAGTCCGACGCCCTCACGTGTCGATACCGCTTCCTAGGTCTCTCTCCACCGCGTCTTCGGGAATCGCTTCATGGTCCAAATCAACTTCGCTCAAAAGCAAGTCAACGCCAAGGTCGTCTACTACGGCCCCGGCATGTCCGGCAAGACGACCAACCTCGAGATCGTGCACCAGCGCGCTCCCGAACCGAACAAGGGCGATCTGACTTCGATCTCGACCGATGGCGATCGCACGTTGTTCTTCGACTTCATGCCGCTCGACCTGGGCACGGTCGCGGGCATGCGCACGTGCTTCCAGATCTACACTGTCCCCGGTCAGGTCTACTACAACTCGACGCGCAAGCTCGTGTTGCAAGGCGTCGACGGCGTGGTCTTCGTCGCCGATTCCTCGGCGGCGATGAAAGATGAGAACCTGGAGTCTCTGCGCAACCTCGAGGAGAACCTCAACGAGTACGGCAAGAGCCTGGCGACACTGCCGCACGTGATCCAGTTCAACAAGCGCGACCTTCCCGACGCGCTGCCGGTCGACGAACTCAACGCGCTGTACAATCAGCACAACGCGCCGTTCTTCGAGGCAATCGCGAAGTCGGGCCAAGGCGTTTTCCCGACGCTCAAGGCGCTCGCTGCGAGCGTGCTCGAATCGATCCACCAGAACAGCTCGGGTGGCGGGCGCGGCGCCCCGACGGCGGGCGCACGGCCGCAAGCCGCCGCTCCCGCTCCCGCTCCCGCGCGCAATCCCGCAGCTCCGCTCCCGCGCGGCGCGCAGGAACCCGCTGCCGGGCAAGCGCCTCAGCGGCAGATGGCTGGAGCTTCGATGACGGGGAATGCAAATGCCCACGCCGAAGCGAAGGGCAATCCCATGCACGCGCCTCCGGCTGGGGTGGCCCAGCGCGGGACGATGTCTCCGCCTCCGCAGGGAATGCCGGCGCCGATCGGCTACGCCAATCCGCAGCAACCCCCCATGAATCAGGCCGGACTTTTGACCCAGACCGGATTCCACAACGCCGCCCTCGGTGGGGCCGCACAAGCCCAACAGCAAGCCGGTTCGCTCCAGCTTTCGAATCGGGGGGCGGCGCAGGCCGCCTCCGGTCAAGCCGCCGCGCGGCCGGCAGCGCGGCCCAAGGCTCCGCCGCGTCCCGCGGGCGCGCCGGCTGGGAAGGCACTCGAGGGCACTCGCTTCCGTCCGCGCAATCAGACCGCCGCGCCTGTGCGCAGTCAGCCGCGAGCGACGCCGAGCGGCGCGCGCAAGGGCAAGGAGTTCACGATGGTCCTCGTCGGACTTGGTGTCGTCGTCGTCGGCGTGTTGGCCTGGGTGGCCGCGTCCTTCTTCTAACCAGAGGTCCCACATGAAGATTCGCGACGAAAAATTGCGCGCAGACCGACTGGTGTTCTACGCCCAGGATGTCGAGCGCCTCGACGGCGAGCTCGATGCATTCCTCGAGCTGTGCGGCGCGCGCTGCGCGCTCCTGATCGACAAGGAAGGTCACCTCGTCACCAAGCGCGGCGAGCTGCGCACCATCGACATCGACACGATCTCGGCGCTCGTCGCCGGCTCGTTCGCGGCGACGCGCGCGATCGCGAAGCT
>JANMRV010000556.1:0-2210 GCA_031388685.1 Planctomycetota bacterium | reverse complement strand
CAAGCAGTTCCATGGCCGAGTCTCAGGGCGGCGGATGATCCTCGATCCTCGACGCGGGCTGCATTCCTCGCGCACGCGCCTTGCCCTATCCAGCATTCGCGCTTCCAATGGCCGGACCTCGTCGTCGTCCCACCTCTCCAGACTCGGATCCAGCCCATGCAGCGCACACTCGCCCTTTCGCTTCTGTCCATGATCCTGACGGCCGCGACAGCGGGCGCCCAGACGCCCTGCTTCGCCGAATACGACGACAACGTCTTCGACGATGCCGTCAGCATGGGCGGGCCGGGACTGACTGTGGTCATCCAGTTCGTCGCGCCGACCAGTTTCACGGCGACCTCGGTCGAAGTTTTCACCGGCGAAGCCAATGGGCAGAACTCGGTACAACTGTGGTCGCACGACGCGCAGTTGAATCAACCGGGCAGCGCGCTCGGTTCAGGATCGTGGATCATGAGTTCGACGAACGGTTGGCAGGGCGCAGCGTTGACGGCGCCGATCGCGGTGAACGCCGGAACGACGTACTGGCTGGGCTGGTCGCCGGTCAACGGAGCGCAGGCCAACGTGGACACGACCATCCCGGGCAGCGGTCAGGTCTATCGCGCGACGTTCGACGGCGGTCAGACCTGGATCGGGCCGTTCCAGGGCAACAATCACTGGAAGTACCGCGTCTTCGGCAACTGCAGCGCGCCGGTCAGCTATTGCACGGCCAAAATCAACTCGCTGGGTTGCACGCCGCAGATCGGCTCGACCGGGAACTCGAGCGCAACCGCGGGCTTTGGCTTCACGATCTTCGCGGACGATGTGATCAACAACAAACCCGGCCTGCTGCTGTACTCGAACGCAGGTCGAGTCGCGGTCCCGTTTCAAGGCGGGCTGCGCTGCGTCAACACGCCGCTGAAGCGTTCTGTTCCGCTCAATTCGGGCGGCAATCCCCCTCCGAACGATTGCTCGGGAACGTATGCAATCGACATGAACACCTTCGCTGTCGGCGGCCTCGGCGGCACGCCGTCTTCCTACCTGACCGTTCCCGGCACGCAGATCGACGCGCAATGCTGGGGCCGCGACAACGGATTTCCCGCCCCGAACAACTCGACCCTGTCGGACGCGTTGGAATTCGTGATAGGTCCCCGGTAATCCGCCGCCGTTTATTTAACGGCCCGTACTTTTCCGGTATGGGCCGTGAAAGAAACGCCGAAGGATCACCGGGCACCGTGTCAGAGGCACGCCGTCTTCGGCACGATATCGGTCTGCAGCCTGGGATCCGCAGCCGGCACGTAGCTTTCGCCGAGCCCCAATTCACGCCGCACGATGTTCGTGCCTTGGGCGATCGCCGTCGACTTGAAGAAGGCGATCTCGCGGTTGACGCCCTGGCGGCCGAAGCCGCAGTCGCTGGAGACGATCAGTTGCTCCGGGCTGATGCACTCGAGCGCGCGGCGGATGCGCGCGGCGACGTCCACCGCGGTGTCGCACTGCAGCGTGCGATGGCTGACCGCGCCGACGGCGATCTTCTTGGGCAAGCGGCCCTTCAACGCCTTGAAGAGTTCGATGTCCGCGAAATTCCGGTCGGTCATCTCGACCGTCCACACGTCGCCGCGCATGGCATGCATGTAAAGCTCGAACGACGCCGCATAACTCGTGTTCTCGATCACACGCTGCATGTTGGGATTGCCCCAGCAGGTGTGGATCCAGATCTCGACGTCGTCGAGGCCCTGCACTTCGCGGTTGTAGCAGTCGATCATGAACTTGACCTCGTCCGACTTCGGACCGTAGGTGTTGGCCCAGAAGTGCAGCGTCGGTTCTTCGACCTGGATGCACTTGCAGCCCGCGTCGCGCAGCGCGACGAGCTCCTTGTTCATCGCCACCGCCATGTCCCAGAGCACTTCGCGCTTGTCCTTGTACTTGTCGGTGTGGATGTCGAGGAACAGCCCCATCACCTGCGAGCAACAGGTCCCGAAACGCACCGGCTTCTGCGTCCTCGACTGCGCGATGCGCCAGATCTTCGCGTAGTCGAGCGAGCGATGTTCGATCTTGCCGGTCACGTGCGGCCAGCGCCAACCGGTGTAGATCTCGTTGAGCAACGTCCCGGGTGGGTAGCGCAACCACGGCGAGCGCGTCTCTTCGGATTGAAGATGATCGCCCTCGAAGCCCGCCCAGCGCTGCAACGGATAGTGATGCCACGAGCGACCCGCCATGTCGTCGTCGCAATGCAAATC
>JANMRV010000869.1:0-3582 GCA_031388685.1 Planctomycetota bacterium | reverse complement strand
GCGCGGGTTCACGGGCACGATCCTTGGTCGCTTGTGCGGCTGCCTGCTCGCAGGACTCCGTCGGTCTGGACCAGGCTGCGTGGTGAGCAGCCGGGCTTGGACCTGGCATGGAGCGAAGCGTCAGGCCCTATACTTCGGACGTGGGCGTACTCGAACCGAAGTCAGGAGCGGAGTTCGCCCCGTCCAGCGCACTTTTTTCGCGGCCCTCGCAGCTCGAGTCGCTGGCGATCGGGCTTGGTCTCGGAGCGCTAGGGGCTCTGCCCGCCTGCATTCCCGGCTGCGACACCTTCGCCTTGCTTTGCTGGATCTCCATGCTGGCTCCGGCGGCCGGAGCGCTTCTGGGAGCGGCGCGCATCGATCCCCTGCGCTTTGGGGCCGTGCCACCGGCACTTTGGGCCGTGGCTCTCGCCCTGCTCAGCGCCGGGGAGACGCGCGCGTCTCTGCCCACGCCGGCATTTGGAGCGCTGGCCTGGACCGGCCTCTATTTCATGGGAGTGGGCGCAGGCATCCTGTGGCGCAGAACCGCTCTCAGCGCGGCCTGTCTGCTGCTCGCGGCCGCGCTGCTGGTCGGCTTGCCGGCGCGCGGCGGCATCCTGGGGGCAGCCTGGCCGGCGCGCACGGCGAGCGTACTGCTCGATCTTTCTCCCTTCGTTTTCCTCGGAGAGTGCTGCGGAGTGCGCGACATGGCCTGGCATCGCTCCATGTACGCGCCGGTGGGTACCGATCGATTCCAGCGCGCACCCTGGAGCGCGCCTTGGGCGGCCACGGGCTGTCTGGCGTTGGGAGTGTGTTTCGCGGGGATCGCGAATCGACGCCGGGCAGCGCGTTTCGAGAGCGGTTGAAGTCCGGCGCTGGAGAAGCGCTTGCGGTGCGGGCCTCGCTTCTGTGGGATAGACCCTCCGGATTCTCTGCCCTCGACGGACTCGCCGATCAGGACCGCCGCGCTCTGCGGCGCTCGCACCGCGCGAGTCGAAGCGAAAGGAGCCCGGCCGCCATGGCCCTGCGCAAATACTTCTGCACCTTCCCCCAGCACCTGATTTCCGAACCGATCATCAGCCACACGCTGGGCGCCAAGTTCGGTGTCATTCCGAACATCCGCGCCGCAAGCATCACCGACACCTTGGCGCTGGTCGCAGTCGAGATCGAAGGCGCGGACGCCGCGATCGACCAGTCGATCGGCTACATGCGCGAGCGTGGCGTCAAGGTCGAGGAGATGAACGACGGCGACGAGCACCCGTGAACGCCCTGCGATGGCCTGCCCGGCTCTGAAGCGCGGCACGTTCGCCTGGACTCTTCTGCTGCTCGCGACGAGCTGCGGTGCTCCGCGCGAGCTCGATCCAGAACCCCCGCGCCAGCGGCCGCGCAGCGGGATGGTCGTGTGTGAATCGCCGCTCGCGAGCGAAGTCGGCGCGAAGGTCCTGCGCGACGGGGGCAACGCGGTCGATGCCGCGGTGGCGACCGCATTGGCGCTCGCGGTGGTCTATCCCCAGGCGGGCAACCTCGGTGGCGGGGGATTTGCGCTGTTCGTGCCCCATGAAGGCGAGCCCATGGCGCTGGATTTTCGCGAGCGGGCGCCGCTGAGCGCTTTCACGGAGCGCTTCACGGACGCACAGGGCATGCTGCAGCCCGAGACATCGCTGGCCGGCCCGTGGGCGGTCGCCGTTCCCGGCTCGCCCGCCGGCCTGTTCGAGTTGGCGAAGAAGCTGGGCTCGGGGAAGTTCACGTTCGCGGCGCTGTGCAAACCCGCAGTCGAACTCGCGCGCAATGGCTTCCTGATCGACGCCGCCTTGGAACGTGAACTCGGCGACGAAGTCTTGCGAGATCGACTGGAGTCCTCACCCGGTGCGCGCGCGCTCTTCTATCCGGACGGCAAGCAGTTGCTGAAGGGGCAGCGTCTCGTGCAGTCCGATCTGGCGACCACGCTGGAGATGTTGGGCCGCCAGGGGCCGGAGCCTTTTTACCGCGGCCTGGCCGCGCGCCAGATCGTGGCGGAGCTCTGCCTGCTCGGCGATGTGAACGGTGCCGCCGGCGGAGCTGAAGTCGGCGCGCGCGGGTTGGTCTCGGCGCGCGACCTGAATGAGTACCAACCCGTGTGGCGCGCGCCGCTGCGCGGTTGGTTTCGCGGGATGGAAGTGATCACGATGCCGCCGCCGAGTTCGGGCGGTGTCGCGTTGTTGCAGACGCTTGCGGTGCTGGATGGATTTCCGATCGAGTCGGCGCGCCGCGCCGTGCTGGCGCCGCTCGACCCTGCGGCGCAGCTTCCGGCTTTGCCTGAACGCGTCGTGCACTGGTGGATCGAGGCACTCAGGTGCGCTTTTGCCGAGCGCGCACTGCAGCTTGGCGATCCCGATTTCGTCGACGTGCCGCTGGAGCGCCTGCTCTCGCCGGAATGGGTGGCGCGCGCGCGTGTGTCGATCGGCGAGAGCGCCGCAATGAACATGCAGGCGCAGCAACCTAGCCGCGAGGGCGGGGAAACGACGCACCTTTCGGTGCTCGACTCCGCGGGCAACGCGCTGAGCCTGACGACCACGCTCAACTCCACTTTTGGCTCTGGCATTCTCGTGCGCGGCGCGGGCTTTCTGCTCAACAACGAGATGGACGACTTCGCCTTGGTGGCCGGAGTCCAAAACCAATTCGGTCTGGTCGGTGGCGCCGCCAACGCGCTCGCTCCTGGCAAGCGCCCGCTCTCGTCGATGGCTCCGACCGTGCTGCGCCGGGGCGGCGGATCGGTGGCCATGGTGATCGGCTCACCCGGCGGGCCGAAGATCATCACCTCGATCATAGCGGTGATCGTGCGCACGCTGTTGTTCGACGAGTCGTTGACGCAGGCCGTTGCCGCGCCGCGTTTCCACCAACAGTGGCAGCCAGCAATCACGGAATTCGAAGCGGGTTTCGCGCCCGAGTTGCTGGAAGCGCTCAAGCGTCGCGGCCAGGGCGTGCACACTTCCGATTCGCGCTTCGGACGCGTGCAGGCGATTCGCGTGGCGCCCGACGGCGTCGTCGAAGGCGTCACTGATCCGCGCGGGACTGGATCCGCAGTCGCGGTGAAGCGCAAGTAGCCAGGCAGCCCGCGCGCGTTACTTGCCGTCCGTCTTGTCGGTCGCGGCCTTGGACCAGTCCTTCGTGACCTTTGCCCAATACGCATCGTCGGTGCTGGCCGCGGTCCACAGATCGCACCATTTCTTGATCGCGGTCTGGTTGTATTTCAGCCAGTCCTTTTCGTCCCGGCTGCGCCACTTGATGTTGCCGTTGGGGCAGATGCGCTGGAGCAGGCGCCGCGTCAGGTCGGCATTGGCATAACCCTTCTCGTCGTCGAGCTTCAGTTTCTTCAACTGGTTGAGGATCGCGGGAAAACCTTCCTTGGGCATGTCCTCGAGCGCGTAGCCGGCCTTCGTCGCCTGGACGCCATGGGAAAAATCGACCAGCTGCGCGGCGAGCTTCTGCACTTCGGTCCACTGCGCGGGAGTCGTGCCCGCGCCCGGCCCGAAGTCCGGGATCTTGGACAGGTCGTAACCCTCGACGGCTTTTTCGGGCGCGGGTTGCGCGGGTTTCGGCGCGGGCTTCTTGACGCTCGGTTCGGCG
>JANMRV010000547.1:0-10007 GCA_031388685.1 Planctomycetota bacterium | reverse complement strand
GGCGCGGCCGCCCCCGCTGCCCGGGACCAGTTCGGTCGAATCGCGCGCAGCGGCGCCCGAGAGGCTTCGCAGCGCCCGCAACCTGCGTTCGATGTCCGACCGCTCGCTGCTCACGGCCGCAAATCCAGGCAGTAGCAACTCGAGCAGACCGGTTTCGGCGAGCAGACCGATCGCACGGGCGCTGCGCACGCAATTGAAGATGCGCTCCAGCTCAGCGAGCCGACGTTCGGGACTGACACCGACGAGTGCCCCAGAACCCGACTGCGCCGCAGCCAGCGTCGGGGCATGGACGTCGAAGTCCAGCGAGGCCGCGAAACGCGCCATGCGCACGAGCCTCAAGCCATCTTCGGCGAACCTTGCCCGCGGATCCCCGACTGCGCGCAACAGCCGCGCGCGGATGTCCGCCAGCCCGCCCTGTGGATCGCACAATTCGTCGTTCAGCGGGTCCAGGTACATCGCGTTGCAGGTGAAGTCCCGGCGCCGCGCGTCCTCTTCCAGACAGGCCCCGTAATCGACGTGATCGGGCCGGCGCGCATCCGAGAAACCGCGCTCGTGGCGAAAGGTCGTCAACTGGACATCGATGCCGTCACCGTGCACGAGCACTGTCCCAAAGGCCTTGCCGACCGCGCTGGTGCGTTCGAAGAGCCCCTCGACCTCTTCCGGCGTGAGCGCGCTGGCCATGTCCAGGTCCATGGGCTCCACGCTCAGCGCCAGATCGCGCACCGGACCGCCTACAATCCAGGCACGTTGCCCGGCCGAAGCCACGCGGCGCGCGATGTGCTGCGCGCACGCAAGCAGCAATCCGGGCAGGGCCTGCGCTCGGGGCTGCTGCATCGAGCTTGCAGCCTAGCAGCTCGTACAGAAGAATCCTCCCATCGTCCCGATGTCCAACTCTGTCCCCAAGCCTCGCCCCGCGCTGCTCGGTCGCCTGCAGGCCCTCGACTTGGCGATCCTGATCGGCGTCGTGGCCGTGGTGGTGATCGTTTCCTTGCCGCGTCTCACGACCTTTGCGCGCCGTGAAAACGAAGCCGACGCCCAGCGGCTCGTACGCCGAATGGCCCAGCTTTTCGAGGACGATGCGCTGCGCGCATCCCCGCCCAAGGACACGCGCGAGCTCTTCGAGCGCTTGCCCAAGACCGCGCGGCGACAATTCGAGGATCAGACGGTCATCGACGAGGGCCGATTGTTGTTGCGCCACGGCTACTACTTCGAGTTCGTGCGCCTGCCGAGTTTTGCCGGCGACACTCAGGGCGTCCTGGCCGTGCGCGCCTGGCCCGAGCGGCACTCCAGCGCCGCGGCGCCGGCCTTCTATGGATTCTCGAGCACTGCAGTGCTGCGCCACACCGCCTTGGATCCCGCGCCAGGCGGACTCGACGGGCCTCCGCAGATCCAGTCGCCCCAGGCTTTCGACCTGCAAGCCCACGGCTGGGTCCCGGTGCGCGCGTCCGAGGCCGAGTGACTTGGAGCCCGTCCCCAGGACCTGAAGCGCTGCAAGGCCGATTCTCGACTCGGCCGCCCTTGGCGCCTGCCTACTTGTCGGCCTCAGGCGCAGGATACCAACGCCACAAGATGCCCTGCAGCGCTTCGCGCGCCCGCCCATCCTCGATGCGTAGCGCTGCGCGCTTGAGTTGCCAGGCAACCTCGACTGCCGGTCCGATGCGCACGAGCCGATCGGCGACGTAGACGATTTCCTGTCCGCTCGCGCGCGGATCTTCGAGCACTTCAATCAACAGCTCGCGCCCGTGTTCACCGCCCAGCGCGGAAAGGGCTTCGAGCGCGTCCATGCGCAACAGCGGGTCGTCGTGAGTGCGCCACAACCGAGCGAGCGCGTCTTGCGCAGCCGGGCCCGCGTTGACGGATTGCCGCAGGATGAAGCGCTGCGCGCGCGTGGATTCCAGCTCGCCGCGCGTCGCGAGCGCCAAGTCGAGCAACAGGCTGGTCGCCGCGGGGTGCGGAATTTGCCCGAGGATCTTGATCAGCATGGCGCGCTCGACACTTGGGCCCTTGACCGTGGACTCGAGTCGGGGCGCGAGAATTTCAAAGACACGCTGGGCGAGCGCGGGATCGCCCCTCATGCGCTCGAGCAGGATCTGGATCCCCGACTCCACCTCGACAAGCGCGGGGCTGGCGAGCCATTGCAGCGCCCCGTCGACGGCCTCGGTCCGGCCCGCGGTCGCCAGCGCGGTCAGCGCTGGCTTCGCCACCAACTCGTCGACATCGTTGCAGGCTTGCCTCAAAAGCTCGCGAGCCTCAGGCCGGTCGATTCGCTCGGCCGCGGCGCGCACGACGAGCGCGCGAATGCCTGCCAATTCGTCATGAGCCAGTGTCCAACTGAGTTCCTCGAAACGCCCAGCGCAGGCGAGCGCACGCACGGCGAGGTCACGTTCCGTCGGATTTTTTGACTCGCGCGCGACGCGCAACTCCGCCAACGCGCGCTCGTCGCGAGCCAGGTCACCGGCCTGACACGCCGATGCGCACAGCCAGATACGCGCGGCGCGGTCAAGGTCTTTGCGCTCGAGCAGCACACGCGCTCGCACGACCAGTTCGGGATCCCGCAGCGCTCCAAGGTAAGGCAGAATCGTCTGCCAGAGCGACGGGTTATCGCCGTTCTCGACCCACGAAAGCCACAGTCTCTGCGCCCGCTCGAGGTCCAGGCGGGCCAGCCCAGAGCAGATCTCCGCCTGATAGCCATCGGGCGAGTCGGCGAGAGCTGCCAGCGCCGGATCGAAGGACTCCTTTCGGGGATGCACCAGCATGCCGCGTAGGACCTGGATCCGCAGTGACTCCGAGGGCTGCTCGAGCAGTGGCCACAAGAGCGGCGTCGCGGACGGTTCTTCGCTGAGCGAGAGCACATCCACGGCATTGCGAAGATAGTCGACGCCGGCCGGATCGGAACGATAGCGCTCAATAAGGCGGCGCGTGGCTTCGACGCCGCGCACACCTGAGCCCGCCAGCTCCATCTTCGCTCGGCGGATCGCATCATGATCGCCGGTGCGCAGGGTCTCGATCAGGATCGGCGTGATGTCGGCGAGATCGACGTTGTAGGCCCCGCGCGCCATCGAGGGCTCGAAGAACAGCTCGACGCGTTCGTCGACTCCCACCTGTCGAGAGACAGTAGCCGCACCCTTTTCACAGGCGACGAGCAGGGCTGCCAGGCATAGCGACGCTAGGCGCATGCAAAAACTACCCGGCGCCGTCAGCGCGTTTCCTTCTCGCCCAAGATTCCCTCAGCCTTCGCCAACACGGCCAGCGAATTGGCATAAAAACTGCGAGCGCGCTTTTCGCTTGCGAGTGCCTCGGCAAGTTGATTTTGAAACTCGAGCACCTGAAAGGTGGTCGTGAGGCCTTCGCCGTAGCGCGCCTCTTCGGCATCGAGCTGGCGCTTGGCAAGTTCGAGACTCTTGACCGCAGCCTTGACCGCTTCGGACTGGTAAATGATCTGCCGCACGGCGTCGCGAACCTCGGCCACGATCTGCGATTCGATCTGAGCGTAGACTAGCCGCGCCGAACGGCCCTGTGCGGAGGCCGCACGCTCCGCATTCTTCGCGCTGCGATTGAGGATCGGCACATCAAGGGTCAGCGCTGCGCGATTGGCCGGATATTCGAACGAGGACGCGCTCTCGAAAGCCTTGTAACTGTCGCCGTCAAAGCCGCGGGCGCTGGAGCTGAGCTCGAGGTTGAGGCCCCAGCGACGATCGCTATGGGCTCGCTCCAACTGCAGGTCGCCGATGTCGATCGTCAGGCGCTGCTGGCGCAATTCCGAGCGATTCTCGAGCGCCACCGCGAGCGCGGCATCCCAGGCCAGCACGCTGGAGCTTGTGTCTTGCGGAAGCGCTGTGGTGGGTACGATCTGAGTTTCCCAGGATGCCTTGTCCGTGCCGGGGAACAGCGTGGCCTTCAGCCTGTCCTGTGCGTTGCGCACGTTGACGAAGGCCAGCAGGCGCTCCTCGACGCGTTTCGCCACATTCGCTTCGGCCTGCAGCACTTCCACGCCGGTTCCGACGCCTGCATCGAGCCGGCGTTGGTTCTGGTCCAACTGACGGCGGCCGAGTTCGATCGTCGCCTCGGCCACACCGAGTAGTTCGATCGTCCCGACCAGATTCCAGTAGGCGGTGTGCACGTCCAGCAGCAATTGCTGTCGCGCCCGACGATAATTCTCCACGCTGCGGCGATAGACGATCTCGCTCTGACGTTGCGTATTCGTGGCGTACTTCTGCCACGCTCCGCGCAACAAAGGCTGACTGAATGTGAGCGCGAGCGTGTCGGTGGTTGAAGGGTTGTCCAGCTGGAAACTGCTGTTGCTCTTCGCGTTCACGCGCCCGTAGTTGGCGCTGAATTCACCACCGGTTTCCAACAGGAACTGCAGGCCTGCGCCGCCTTCCTGCGTGTCCTCTTTGAGGACCTTGGCGCCCGACAAGCTGGAATTGGCTTCGAATTCAGTCTGGCTCAGTGCGGCGTTTGCCACCAGACGCGGATCGAAACTGCCCCAGCTACCCGCATAGTCATAACTCGCGATCTCACTGTCGACGGCCACGATCTCCAAACCCAGGTCGTTGTCTACGGCGATCTTGAGCGCCTGCTCGAGCGTCAGCTCCAATTGAACCTCTCCCTGCATGGCTTTCGGCTGCAGCTTCTGGGCGCTGGCCTCACCCTGCTCGAGAATCGGTGCCTGCGGAGGCGAAGCCTGTGCGGGTGGAGTCGGCGCCGGGCCAGGCTCCGTTTGGGCGTACCCATGCGCTACGAAGGTCGTCCAGAGGAACAGGCTTAGCGCAAAGGCGACAGGGGATCTCTGAAGAACAGGCATGCGGCGTGAGAGCATAGGGGCCAGCGCCGGTACGGACCACTCCCGCACCGAAAGCAGCCCCCATCACGCCCCAGGTGCCGTGAAATTCTCTGCCGACTGCGGGTTCGCGCGCTGTTCGAAGGGGCGGCTAACGCTCGCTGCTGCGGCCCCACGCGACCCAGTTGGCCAACTCCCCCGCGGGCTCGCTGGCCAATTTCGAAGCGCAAGCCTGTTCCAGAGCCTCGAACAACTCGCGGTCGGGCCCCGCGCAAAGACCGAGACCGCCCGCAGCCCTAGCGAGCTCCAAGCCGTCTCCATCCGCGCGCATCAGTTCCGCTCCTGAGCTCGGGCCGGAGGAATCAAGGGGGGCCTGCGCGGAGACTTGCCAGAGCGACGCGGACAGGCGCCGGTCGACCCGGCCGCTGGCGACCCAGTCGCTGAGCAGCCGTTCCGCGCAGCGCGCCCGCTCGAGCAACGCCGAATCCGCGGATCGTTCGCGCTCCATGGCATCGAGACGGCCCAGGCCCAGCGGCCGGCCGCGCGCGATCAACGTCCGGGCGATGCTCTCGGTCAATTCGTCGCTGCAGCCGAGTTGACGTTCGAAGGCGGACAATTTCGCTGCACCGTTCTCGAACAGATCACGTCGCGCCTGGGCAACGCGCTGGCTGCGCGCGGGCGCTTCGGAAGAACTCGCGATCGAAGTCGAAGCAACGGGATCGGGCGCGGCCACGAATTCGATCGAGGGCCCGCTACCGTTCGGGGAGCTCGCACGTTCCCTGGCGGGCGCCGCGCCAGCGACATCGGCGGACGGCTCCCTTCGCGATTGAACGGCAAGCACGATCAGCGCCACCGGCAAGGCGGCCAAGTGCAACAGCAGGCACGCGGCGGCGATGCGCAGGGCAGCGGAACTCTTCCAGCGGCTATGCAGCAGGCGTCCCAGCGCACGCCAATCGCCACGCCAGGACAGATCTTCGCGTGTCGTCATTCCGATCGTCGCTTCGGCCAGGGTCGCCGTGCGCCGCTCGTCGATCGGGGGCACACCGCGCAGCGCGGATCGGACGCTCGTCAGGTCCTCCAGCAAATCATCGAGCACCATCGAACACTGCGGGCACGTTCTGGCTTGCGCGTGGGCCCGCGCGGAGGCGGCATCGGTCTGCACGCGGCCCGTGCTCTGTTCCAGCGCAAGTTCGAGCAGGTCCTCGGGCGCGAAATGTTCGTGACGACCGTCCGCGCTGTCTTTCGTTCGCGTTCGGCTCACGTTGCGCCTCCGAGGGGTTTCGCGTCGGCCCGCGAGGCCTGCGTCGGCTGCGAAGGGTTGGGCGGCGGAGTTTCTCCCAACTCGTCGCGTAGGTAGCGGAGCGCATGGAAGACCCGCGACTTGACCGTTCCGACCGGGACGTCAAGTTCGCGTGCGATCTCCGGATAGGGCAACTCCTGCACCACGGCAAGTTCGAAAATGAGCGCGTGCTTGGCGGACAATCGCGTCAAGGCCTGCGCGAGGCGTGCGCGGGCCTCGCGCTTCAGCAAGCGCCGCTCGGGCTCGGCCCGGGGTGCCGCCGGCTCCGCGGGTTCGGCATCGAGCGCGGACCAGGCGCGCGCGGGAACTCGTGCCGCGTCGCGGCGACGGCGATCGATCCAGGCGTTGCGCGCTATGCGCATCGCGAAGGCTTCGAACGTGCCCTTGGGCTGGTAGCTCGCGGAGTGGCGGTACAATTTGAGCAAAACTTCCTGGGTCAGGTCTTCGGCTTCGACCCGCGATTCGCCCAGACGTTGGAAAAATCCGATCAGGGTCGCGGCCTCGGTGCGCACGAAGGCTTCGAACAGCCCCGGCTGGCCGCGGCCCAGGGCGACCATGGGATCGCGCTCGCCATCCCAGGATGCCTTCACTGAAGTAGCTCAACGCCAACGGCCGGGTGCGGTTCAATTTCCTTGGGGAGCATGTTCAGGGGAATTCGCTGATTTCAGACCGTGCGGAGTCGCTCTGTACATCGGCCAGCCGGAATTCTCGCAGCAAAGTCTCCAGCGCACTTGCGCGCGCTTCGTTTAGCGGGTGCGACGGCGATTTGAGGGCCATAAGCGTGAGCAGGCGGCCATCGGGTTCCTTGGGGCCGATGTGTTGCAGGAATAGCGCAAGTCGCGGCAAGGGCAACCAGCTTTCCACCCGGCTGCCCCATTCGATCAGGGCAACGCCTCCGCCGTCGAGCCATTCGCCCCCCCCACCCTCGAGAAAGGCGCGCTCGCGGCCCTGCATCCAGGCATCGAAATGGTAGATCGGCAGCCGGCCTTGATAGGTGTGCATCAGCGTGAAGCTCGGGCTGTGCACCGCATCGTTGGAACCCAGCCCGCGGGCAATTCCGCGCGCCACGGCCGTCTTGCCCGTGCCGAGCTCGCCCTCCAGCGTCACGGCAACGCCGGCCTGCACGAGCGCCGGCTGCGCCTCGATGGCACGCGCCAACGCTTCGCCGAAGGCTTCCGTGGCCTCCGTCGAGTTCGAGTGAAACGAACGCTGAGCGAGAACTTGTGCTTCAGCTTCGGCCATGACTCCAACCTCGACGCGGATCGACGCGCATGAGTTCTTCCGAGCCTTCGTGCCTGGGAACGAAAAGTCCACGGCCCTCGCGCGCGCGGCCGAGGATGAAGAGTCCGGGCACATGACGCGACGATTTCGCCAGCAGCTCTCTCGCGCGCGTGGGCGCGAGCGTCAAGACCAGTTCGTGGTCTTCGCCGTCGTACAGCGCGTGATCGAGAGCGTTCCGCTTGCTCGTCATCGCCGCGCGCCGAGCATCGCGATGGATCGGCACGCGTTGAATTTCGATCGCGAGCTTTGAGCGGCTGCCAGCCTCGCGACATCGCGCGCCAGACCGTCCGACAGATCGGTCATCGCTCGGGCGCCGTGCTGCCAGAGCCAGCGGCCCTCTGCGATGCGCGGTTCAATGCGCAGGTGCCGGCCGAGTTGACTCCCGCCCACCGCTCCCGTGATCAAGACGATGTCGCCGGAACGCACCAGATCCCGCGACGGAGCGCGTCCGCCGGGCCCGAGTTCGCCGATCGCAGCGACCGAGAGCACGACGGGGCCGCGCGCGCAGGCCAGATCCCCGCCGACCAGTTCGCAGCCGAAACGGCGCGCACTGTCCGCGACCGATTGGATCGCGGCGCGAATGAAACTCTCGCGGGTTTCCGGCGGAAAACTGGCGCTGAAGAGCAGGGCTCGGGGAAGCGCGGCGCTCGCGGCCAGATCGGACAGCGCGCGCGCCGCCGCCTTCGCTCCAGCGAGTCGAGCCGACGTACCCGGAGCGAAATGCACGCCCTCGATGCACTGATCGATGCACAGCACGGGTCGCGTCAAGTTGCGGGTCAGCGTGGCGGCATCGTGCCCGAACTTCGCGGCCAGGCCCCTGGGCCGCTGGGTCGCAAAAAGCCAACGATGGACCGAGGACTCGCTCCAACCGCGCCCGGACGATCGCATCCTCGGATGCTACTCCATGCCCGGCAGCGCGCACACCACCCGGCCGACGACCTGTTCGGGCGCAATCGGCCCCAGTGTGGTCGAGTCGGGAAGGGCGATGCCCGGATTGTCCGCCAACAACCACAGACCGGGCTTGGCTTCCGTGTTCGGTTTTTCGGCAAGCCGAGCGAGCAGGTAGCGGCCTTGCGCATCGCGGAAAAGCAGCGCGTCGCCTGAGTGCATGGCGCGGCTTTGCTGGTCGATCAGCAGGTGAGTTCCGGGCCGGAACTCGAGCAATGGCGTGACACCTTCGCGCGGCAGAGTCCTAAGGTCGAAGCGCCAGCTCAGATACAGGACCGCGCAAATCGCGTACAGCACTACGCCGCGCCGCACCCAAGCGAGGACTCTGCGCGAGCGTTGCGGCGAAAGATCCGAGTTGGAAGCGGGACTCATGCACCGTCCTTCGCGCGGACCTCGAGCCACGCTGTCACGCGCTGCGCGGTCTTCGAAAGCGAATCGTCCTTTGGAAAGAACGCTGCGCGCGCACATGCGCCGTGGGCGCCGAGCGCGCGAAGTGCGCTGAGGTGCTGCGCCTCTAGACCTCCGATCGCCACGAGCGGAATCGGCGAGTCGCGCACGGCGCGCTCGATGCCCTCGAGTCCGATCGCTGCCTTGAGCCCGCGCTTCGAGGGCGTATCGAAGACCGGGCCGTGCAGACGGTAGTCAGACCCGGCGAATTCGTCCGCGCCGTCGCCTGCATGCGTCGAAATACCCAGCGCCATCGAATCAGGAAGAATGCGGCGCGCCGCGGCGAGCGGAAGCGAGCGAAAGCCCAGGTGCAGCGCGTCCGCGCCGACTTCGATCGCAAGGTGCGCGCGATCGTGCACGCAAAACCACGCGCCGGCTGCTCTGCAGCGCAACGAAAGTTCACGCGCCAGCTCGAGAAAGTCGCGATCGCACAGTTCCGGCTCGCGCAGGATCAGCCCTGGCAAACCCGCGCCAAGCGCGACGGATGCACACGCCGCGAAATCGCGTCTAGCCAGCGGCTCTAGGTCGCCCGGCGTGAGCGCAACGATGCGCGGCGGCAGGCGGCGCACCTTCAGACCTCGGTTTCGACCAGATAGCCTAGATCGCGCAGCAGCGCCTGCGTGCGCCGCGTCGTGTAGCGCATCTTCAGCTGCACACGCTTTTCGTCGAGCACTTCGCGGATGTAGTTCTTCGCGCCGGCGTCCTGTTGGAATCGCCGCAGAGTCATCTCGTCGTCGCAGCGCAACACACCGCGCTCGTCGAGCATCATCAGCCCGGCGTGGGCGCCCCAATCGCGCACGGAATAAAGCACGTTTTGCGGCACGGGCGTGCGCGAGTGCCCGCGCAGCGTAGCCAGGATGCGCGAGAGGTACATGCCCTCGGAAAGCGCGCGCTGCACGGACTTCTCGTTGAGCCGGAAATGCAGCGTCTCGCCCTGGCGCTCGCGCACCGCGAAGCGGTCGAGTTCGTGCACCAGTTCCGCGTCGTCGCCGGTCGGAAAGAGCACGATCTCGAAGTCAGGCGTGACGATCAGACAGCCGATCGAAGGCGTCGTGAGCGGCGCGCCATCGAGCGCGCCCAGCAGCCTGGCGCCGACCTTGGTCAAGCGCAGGGCGACGGGCCGGTCGCTGGCGTCGTAGCCCAGATCGACGATGCCGAGCAGGTACAGACGGCTGCGCACCCACTTCGCCAGATTCCACGCCAGACGCTGCGGATCCTCCATCGGAGTGTAGGTGACGTCGCCCGCGCGCG
>JANMRV010000500.1:0-4425 GCA_031388685.1 Planctomycetota bacterium | reverse complement strand
GCAAGTCCGTCGATGTTCGCGCGCGCTGGCGTGGCTACCTGCTCGCCAGGGGCCAGGTGCACTTGCGCTATGACCTCGTCTTGCCCGACGGCTCGCTGGTGCGCATCGAGGAGACACCCGAATTCGTGCGCCCCGAGAAATTGTTCGAAGATCCGACTTCCCAGGCGCCTTGGCTCACGAAGGGGCTGGTCGGACTGCGGCGCACCTTCACGGCGACCGGCATCCCAGAGGGCACGAGCGTGTCCGTCGCGATCAAGTCCGACTGCGTCGGTTATCTGATGGAGCGCTTGACCGGTGTCGCGGACAGCGAGATCAAACTTGGCGACGGCAGCAAGGGCCGACACGTGGAAGGCCGCGTTCCGCTGGAGTCGACGACACCGCGCAATGAAGTCATGCTCTTTTTTCGCCCGCTCCCTGAAACCAAGGCGAAGTGATGTTGCGCCGCGTCGCGAGTTCGTTGCTTGGCTGCTGGATTTGCTTTGCCTGCCACTCGGCGAGCGAGCGCAGCGCTGAGGCGCCCGTGGGGGAGCAGCCCGCGGTTCCACGTGCAGCGCCGGCGGATCCCGCCGCGGGTGTTGCGGCGTCAGGCGCTCTCGTTCCTCCGGCGCTTGCCGCGCCTGCTGCGTCGGCCTTGGCGCCCACGCTCAAGATCACGCCGGAAGAACGTAGTTCGCTCTGGGAGAACGGCTTGTGGCTGCGCGTCTTCCAGATCGACGGCGCGCTCTTTGAGTTGGTCGAGCTGATGCCCGGCCAGACTCCCAACGTCTCGCGCGTGGTCAGCGCCGTGGATCTGGGCGAGGCGCGCCGGGACTTTGGCCTGGAGTCGAACTACCTCTCGTTCCTCAGCGGCGCGCTGCTCGCGCCTGAGGACGGCGTCTTTGCGCTGCGTCTTTCCAGCGATGACGGCAGCGCGCTGTGGATCGACGGCCGCAAAGTGCTCGATCACGACGGGCTGCACTCGTTCAGCGCCAAGCAAGCGAACGTCGAACTCGAGAATGGCTGGCACACGATCGAAGTCCGCCACTTCGAGGCCGGCGGCGGCGCGCAGTTGCGATTGGAATGGCGCCGGCCGTCGGCGCAAGAGTTCGAACTCCTGCAGGAGCCGCTGCTCGCGACGAAAACGGGCATCGTGCGCTTGACGGCGCCTGGAGAAAAACGAGTCGTGCGCGCGCTCGTGCGCGGCGCCCCTGGCGACGGCCGCGACATCGACGGCGTGCATCCGTCCTATCGACTCGCCTGCGTGCGACCCGAGCATTTCGAGCCGAAAGTAGGCGGCATCGATTGGCTGCCCGACGGCCGCATGCTCGTCTGCACCTGGGATTCGATCGGCGCGGTCTACGTGCTCTCCAACACCGCTGGCGACGATCGCGCGAAGATCACGCAGAAGCGCATTGCCGCCGGCCTGGCCGAGCCGCTGGGACTGCGCGTGGTCGGCGGGCGCATCTTCGTGCTGCAGAAGCAGGAGCTGACCGAACTGATCGATGTCGATGGCGATGAGATCATCGACGAATACCGCTCTGTCGCCTCGGGCTGGGACGTCAGCGCCAACTTCCACGAGTTTGCTTTCGGTCTGGTCGAGAAGGACGGTTTCTTCTACGCCAATCTGGCCGTCGCGATTCTGCCCGGCGGCGCGAGCAAGCGCCCGCAGGTTCCCGGCCGCGGCAGCGTGCTGAAGATCGATGCCCGCGACGGCTCGTACGAGGTCGTCGCGCATGGCTTGCGCACGCCCAACGGCATCGGCCTGGGCGCGGGCGGCGAGATCTTCATCCTGGACAATCAGGGCGACTGGTTGCCGTCGTCGAAGCTGCTGCACCTCGAGCCCGGCGCTTTCTATGGTTCGCGCGCCGTGTCGCTGGACGGTGCCGCGGGGCTCGCGGTCACGCCGCCCGTGCTGTGGCTGCCGCAGGACGAAATTGGCAACAGCCCGAGCGAGCCGGCGTTGATTCCGGCGGGCCACGGGCCGTACTCGGGTCAGCTGGTCTTCGGCGATGTCACGCACGGCGGCGTGCAGCGCGCCGCGCTCGAAGTCGTCGACGGCGTCTGGCAAGGCGCGGTCTTCCGCTTCACCCAGGGACTCGAAGCCGGCGTCAACCGGCTGCGCTTCGGACCGGATGGAGCCCTGTACGTCGGCGGCATCGGCTCGACGGGCAACTGGGGCCAGGCGAAGAAGCAGAACTTCGGGCTCGAGCGGCTTTCGTACACGGGAGCGAGTTGCTTCGAGATGCTCTCGATGCGCGCGTTGGAAAATGGCTTCGAGATCGCGTTCACGGAAGCGCTCGAAGCCGGGGTCGGCGGCGACCCGACGAGTTATGAACTCACGCAGTGGTGGTACCGCCCGACCGAGCAGTACGGCGGCCCGAAACTCGACCTCGAGCGCTTGCCCGTGAAGAGCGCCAGCGTCTCCGCGGATCGACGCAGCGTGTTCCTGGAAGTCGCAGGCTGCAAGGAAGGCCACGTCGTGCATGTGCAGCTCGCGGGGCCGTTCTACGACGAACGCGGCCGCTCGCCCTGGTCGACCGAGGCCTGGTACACGTTGAATCGCATTCCACTCGGAGTTCGCGGTCAGGAGCTGCCGGCGCAGCCTTTCGTTCCGGCGCCGCTGAGCGCCGACCAACTCGCCCAGGGCTGGCGTCCGCTCTTCGATGGCGCGACGCTCTCAGGTTGGCGCGGTTGGAAGCAAGCCGGACCGCCAGCGGGCTGGCGCGCAGCGAACGGCGTGCTCGAGCGCGGCGACGGCGGCGGCGATCTTGCGACGATCGAGGAATTCAGCGACTTCGAGCTCGAGCTCGAATGGCAGATTTCTCCGGGCGGCAACAGCGGCATCATGTTCCACTCGAGCGAGGATCACGCCGCGCCCTACGAGACCGGGCCCGAGATGCAAATCCTCGACAACCTCGCCCATCCCGACGGCAAGAATCCGCTGACTTCAGCGGGCTCGAACTACGCGCTCGACGCGCCGCCCTTCGACGCCAGCTATCCGCCGGGTCAATGGAATCGCGCGCGCCTCGTCGTGAAGGGAACTCACGTCGAGCATTGGCTCAATGGTCATCTGCAATGTTCGTACGAGTTGTGGACGGACGAGTGGAAGGCCAAAGTCGCCGGATCGAAGTTCTCCAAAATGCCGCAGCACGGCCTGAACAAGACCGGCCACATCGTTCTTCAGGATCTCGGCGACCAGGTGCGCTTTCGCAACTTGCGCATTCGCTGACTACTTCGTCAGCGCGTCGCGCACGAGGATGTCGACGAACGTGTCGGCGTTGATGAACTGCCAGCTCCAGCTCGCGTATTTCGCGAGCAGTTTTTCCTTTTTCATGGCCGCGGCGTCCTTGCCCGCCGACAGCGCGTCGGCGACGAGCTTCTGCGTGTCGACCAGCATGGCCTGGTAGCGCTCGAGGTCCTTGATCGTCGCTTGCGGCCCGTGGCCGGGGATCAGGTGCACATCCTTCGGCAGCTCCGCGAGCAGGCTCTCGATGTTCTTGGTCAAGCCGCGTACGCTGCCGCCGGAATCGAGATCGACGAACGGGAAGAGTCCATTGAAGAACGTGTCGCCCAAATGCACCACGTTGGACTTGTGGAACCAGACGATGCTGTCGCCGTCGGTGTGCGACGGGGCAACGTGTCTGACCTCGATGTGCTCGCCGTTGAAGTGGAAGCTGATGCGATCGTCGAAAGTCACCACGGGCAGGGCGCGCGCCGGCGCGGCCGGCTGTTCGGCTCCGGGCCGCGTCGAGGGCTTCGACATGCGCTCGCGCACGTTCGTGTGCGCGAAGATCGGCGCCAGCGCTCCAAAGGTCTCGTTGCCGCCGGTGTGGTCGCCGTGCCAATGCGTGTTGATCACGAAGCGCAGCGGAGCTTTCGACAGACCGGCCAGGGCCGCCTGGATCTTCGGCGCCGCGGGCGCGAACTGGTCGTCGATCATCAACACTCCATCAGGCCCGGCGCAGACGCCGATGTTTCCACCCTGGCCTTCGAGCAGACTGATCCCCCCGGCGACCGGATGGACCACGATCCCCGCGGCCGGGTCCTGGGCCGGCAGCAGGGCCCAACCGGCGGCGAGCATCGTGGTGGCTGAAAGTGCGAGAGTGACGCGCAGGGGGATCGGCATGGGCTAGTGGGGGGGCTGATTTAGGGTGTCGGGCTGGCCATAGGGGGCCAGGCGGGGCTGATTCTGGGGAGTCGACAGCCCGCCTAGCCAGTACCGGGTAAGTTTTCAGCGTCGTGGACGGCCGAGAGTCGCCCCAAAAAATGCAGAGTTGGCAGTGGCGGAGGGAACCTATCCTTCCGTTCACGTGTCCAAGTCCACTTTGGAGATTGCCGTCCACATGTTCGCGCCGAGACCTTCCTAACTCAATGCTGATGCACTCCCGAGCCCTTGCCCTCGCGCTGCTCTGCTTCACGCCCGCGCCCCTTTTCGCCAGTCCGCTT
>JANMRV010000482.1:0-1870 GCA_031388685.1 Planctomycetota bacterium | reverse complement strand
AGCCCTGCCCCAGCGGGCCGGTCGTCGTCTCGACGCCGGTGGTTTCGCCGTGCTCGGGATGGCCCGGCGTGCGGCTGTGAAGCTGGCGGAATCGCTTGATCTCCTCCAGCGGGACGGCCAACTCGGGGGACGAGCCGCCGGGCCGCCCGGTGCCGGAGGCGTCGCCTTCCTGGCCCACTTGTCGCACGCCGCTCAGGTGCAGCATCGAGTACAAGAGCATCGACGCGTGACCCATCGACAAAACGAAGCGATCTCGATTGGGCCAGATCGGGTCGGCCGGATCGAAGCGCAGCTCTTTTTGCCACAGCGCATACGCCACCGGCGCCATGGCCATCGGCGTTCCGGGGTGTCCGGAGTTGGCCTGCTGGACCGCATCCATCGCCAGCGTGCGAATCGTGTTGACGCACAGCGTGTCGAGTTTCTTGTCGCCTTCGTTCACGGGAGCCTTTGAGCGTTGGGGGACGAGCTTCGCGCGCGTAGGGCGCGCTGCGGCACGGAACAGGAACTGGTCAGGTTCGATCGTCGTGCCGCGCTGTGACGCGCCATTGCGCCGATCGACCGCAGGCGGCGGGCGCCAGGGGCTGGCCCGATCCGTTGCGGGCCGACACGGTAAGCGATTGTGGACCGTTCGGGATCAGCGCTCGCGATGGGGGGGGCGCGAAAGGGCCGTTCCCGGGAATCCGCGGGCCATTCTGTCGGCCCTCGTTCTCGCGAGTCGAATCTCACGCGAAGCTCAGCTTTCGAATTGTCGATAGGCAAGCACCCGGCGGCTCGCGAGACTGGACGAGCGTTGGCCCACAGTTGACTTTTCCAACCCCAGGAACAGCATGAAATTGCGCGGCGGTATCGATCTCGGCGGCACGAAGATCCAGGCGGTCATCGTCGACGAGCAGCATCGCGTCCTCGGACAGGCCCGGCGCGCCACGCCGTCGAGCGGCGGGCCGCACGACGTTGCGCAGGCCATGGTCCAGACCCTGCGCGAGGCGGCCGAGATGGCCGGCATCGACACGGCCAAGCTCGTGGGGATCGGAGTCGGCTCGCCTGGGCACGTCGACTCCGCGCTCGGCACGGTGGAGCGCGCCGGAAACCTGCCGAACTGGATGGACGCGTTTCCGCTCGGTGCGGTGCTCTCCGAAGCTCTCGGCGTAAGGACTTGCCTGGGCAACGACGTCGGTGTCGCGCTCGACGGCGAAGCCAAGCTCGGCGCGGGCAAGCCCTACGACTCCTTCATCGGCGTCTTCTGGGGAACCGGAATCGGCGGCGGAGTGATCCTGAACCACAAACGTTGGCTCGGCCGCGGCGCCTCGGGCGAGATCGGGCACATGGTCGTGCGCCAGGCCGGAGCGAAGTGTCCGTGTGGCCGGCGCGGTTGTCTCGAGGCCTACGCGGGCCGGCGCGCCATGGAAGCCAAGGCGCGAGCCGACGTCAAACGCGGCGCGAAGACCGAACTGTTCAAGATCATGGAGAAGAAGGGCCGCGCGCAGCTTTCCAGCGGCGTATTCGCCAAGGCCCTGAAGGACGGCGACAAGTACACGATCCAGTTGATTGACCGCGCCGTGCTGGCACTCGGCGTGGGGCTCGCGTCCGCCTGCAATCTGCTCGACGTCGAAGCGGTCGTGATCGGCGGCGGCCTGGGCACGCGCTTGGGTCAACCCTTCGCGGATCGGATCGCAGATGCGATGTTGCCGCAGTTGTTCACGCCCGAAAGGCCGCCGAAAGTGCACATCGCTGCGCTCGGCGATCAGGCCGGCGCGATCGGCGCGAGCCTCCTGGTCGAGTGAGGATGCGGTAGCCGGGATACGGTACCAGGTTCGACTTCGGGGTCGCGCACGCCACGACCGCGCCATAGGCGCGGTCGTGGCGTGCGCGA
>JANMRV010000380.1:0-2165 GCA_031388685.1 Planctomycetota bacterium | reverse complement strand
GCCCTGGGCCGGCAGGATGCCCGCTGGAAAAGGCGGAGCCGCGAGCTCGCGCGGGTTCCATTGATTAGGCGAGTCGTCCGGATTGTCGATGATCACGGCGGTCCAGCCGGTTGCCCTGAATCCAAGGCCCTCGCCCGGAGTTTCGCGCACGCGCGACCAGAACAGGATCAGCGGTCCGCCAGGGATGCGAACGCCGTGCAGCGGCCAGAACCACTCTTGCGGCCGATCCGCGAGCCACGAAGCCGGCCCGGCTTTCCAGAAAAACTCGATCTGTGCGCGGCTCGGATCGAGCCCGCTCTGCACGGCGATCGTGTTGCGCACCATTTGCGATTCACGTCGCAGGTGGAGTTCGCTCTTGGCGATGAACGTGTCACCGAAAAGCCACAGGACGCGTCCTTTGCCGAGATCCACCGAGAACGCCGCGTCAGCCCCGAGCCAGTGTGGATCGCGATGGAAGAGCAGGTCCGCTTCCGGCCATGCGCTGGCCGAGAACTGCGGGAGTTCGCCTGCCTTCAGAGGCGCTGGAGCCGAAGTGCGCATAGGCGCACACGCGACCAGCATCAACGCCGAAGTCGCAGTCCGGCTCCATTGGCCGGCAGCGCTCAAGCTCCGAAGGTCAGCTCGAGACCGTTGGAGGTTTCCGTGGCGACGGGGCTCACGCGGAACCATGCCTGGAAGTAGATCACTTCGCCCGCGCTGATCACGTCGCCGGCGGGCAGCGCGCTCTGGTCGACAGGGAATGTCAGCGTCGTGCCGGCTCCTGAGTTCATCGCAGGCAGGCGCCGAATCGCGAAGCCGCCGCCGCCGACACACAGACTGCCGGCGCCGAACGGAACGGACTGCTTGGCGCGCGAGTACATGAAGAGGCCAAGGTGGTTTGGCGGCACGTTGTTGGCGTGCAGCACGAGATCATTCGCCGATACGCTTGACGAGCCCGTGCCCGCAATCACCGACATCAACGGACCGCTCGGGCAATACGGCTTTCCGACCGAGTTGCAGTTCGCGCCCCCGCAGATTCCCAGCGGATTCGCAAGCGCGGCCTGCAAGAAGGATTGTGTGAGTCGTGTGGCGTAATTCTGCTGCACCGTCGCCGAGAGGCACGACGTGTGCGTGACGATGCCGATCGCGAGACCCGTGCTGTCGTGGATCATCGGCGAGCCCGAGTTTCCGCCTTCGACGTAGGTCGAGTAGAGCAAGTGGTTCACCCCAAGGCCGGTCCACGAACCGGTGACGGTCTGCTGGGTTTGATTGGCCGTGCCGAGGTCGATGCCGTAGCCCGTGACGCGAATGATGTCTTGGTTGTTGAACGGCGGCGCCGCCGACGTGCCCCAGCGCGCGAGCTGATGCTCGAGCGGAGTCTCGCCCAGGTTGTTCGTCATCCCGCCGAAGTACGACCAGTCGAAGCCGACGTTGGTGTTCTGCGATTGCACCGACGTCGCGTCGATCGGGAATTGATCTTCGACGGGTGGATTGACCAGCGTTCCGCCGGCGCCGGACAGCGGCACGTTGAATTGCGCCACCATGTTCGCGGAGACGCAGTGGCCGGCGGAAAGGAAACACGACTTGCAGTCGGCGATCATCCAGGCCGTGCAGCCCGGCGGCAGGAGTCGCGCGCCGCGGCCGTCGAACGATGCGATGCGGAGGTCGATGCCGCATGCGGCGTCGGCTCCGACCATCGGCCTGCCGGCGGTGACATGCTCCAGCACGATCCGGTTGTTCCCCGTGCCCGGTTGCGCGAGCACTTCGACGAGCACTGTTTCGCCATTGAAATAGGCTGACGTGTTCGACCACATGCGCACGCCGTTCGCGTCGAGCTCTTGGACTTCGGCGTCGTAGAGCGACGTCATGCGCAGGATCGATCCGCTGCCCGCGTCGGGATCGCCGGCGAGCTCGATCGTCGAGAAGAAGAGCCGCATCCACGGCGCGCTCTGCACATTGACCGGGAACGAAATCACGACCTGCGGCAAGCCGCTCGTGTTCGCAACTTGTCCGCTGTCGTGCGCGAAAGCCAGATCGATCGAGGGCGGAGGCGCCTCGAGCGTCTCTTGCGACCAGCAGGGGAGCGCCAGACCCGCGAGGGCGAGCAACGTGCAACTGATTGTGAATTTCATCACCCCAGACTAACGCGAATCGGCAAGTCAGGTGCCTGGCACGATTTTTCCCTA
>JANMRV010000372.1:0-4482 GCA_031388685.1 Planctomycetota bacterium | reverse complement strand
AAGTTCGTTCCCTCGCTGGTTTTGCACATGCTCTCGCTGGTCGTCGCTGGATTTCATGCGGGACTCGTAGGCTAGGTGGGCCTGAGAACTGCCTTGACCCTGGTCTCGAGCCTAGCTTTCATTTTCTACGGGACTTATTGCCTGACTTCGCCCGCGATGGAACGGGAGTTCCTGCGCTATGGGCTGGTACAGCTGCGCGTGATCACAGGCTGGTTGGAGCTCCTAGGTGGCGTGGGACTGATCTTCGGACTGTGGTGGACGCCAGGCTTCTTGATTTCATCGGGAGGTTTGTCGCTCCTGATGCTGTGCGGTCTTTTCACTAGGTTGAGGATCGGGGATCCTTTTCATCTGTGGCTCCCGGCCCTGCTGCTGATGCTCCTCAATACATATCTGCTGGTTGACTCACTGCGCAATCGCGGGTGAAAAGTGAACGACACCACGGTTCGCGAGCTTGCGTGGCAGGCAGGAGGAATTCCTTGACGTTGACGTCGTACTTGATGATCGCTTGGGAGGCTTGATCCTCCACGCCCTTGTGTTCGACGGCGTCCACACGAGCTCGACCCTGCTCGCGCGAACGCTCTTCCATAAGACGCTTTTCTTGCTTTTTTCCCGAGAGTTTCGGCGCGTCCGTAGCGCGATCGCCGCTGAACCCGAGTAAGGCGCGAGAGATCACTACGTCGATGTCCTCAGAGAATCGTTGAATCAGCTTCCAGCCCTTGGAGAGCGAAGTACCGCCCTTGAAGGTCAGCCCTTCGCCAATCCCCTCAAGGGCAAACAACTCGCGCAGAGTCCAGCAAATCCAGAAGTCCTTCTCGACGCTTCCTGGTGCCAAGCCAAGTTGCGCGCCGGACTCCTCGCAGACTCTTCGCGACGCTCCCGGGACAATTCGAGGTAGGCCCTCACGATCAGGCGCCCTTGCCATCGGTAGCCGCCACACGACGAAGCACCTCCCCTACCCAGGCCGGTGCATACCGCGCATCCGCGAGCAATCGTTTTCGATCCTTGATCTTCAGGGTTCGGCGGAGCGTCTGGACCATTGCTTCGTCTATATGGTCTCGTCCCATCCAGCGAAGCGCCTGAATCACCGTGCCGCTCATGCGACCGGCCGTGGCCATCTGCCGCGGCGTCGTGCGCTTGAGCACGATCTCCCGTTTGCCCAGGCGAATGCGGCGTGTCGGACCGTCCGTCAAGAAGACCATCCGCCCCGGAACCTGAGTTGAGAGCCCCAACAGATTTGCGGCATGGGCGCCAGAGGGGAGCAGGCGGATACCATCTCGAGACTGGAGCGCGTCAACAACTGCTTCTGCAGTAGTGGATAGCGGTCCAATTTGCCGATCGCGCACCGGAACGGTGTACATTCCCCTCGCGGCCCGTCGAATCTCGCCACTGCGTACCGCACGGGATAGGGCCTGCCGGATCGCTGGTTCGTCCCCCAGATCGATCAGATCTCTGATAGCCACCACCGCGCCCGGCCCCTTGTTGCGAAGCGCTTTCAGGATGCGATCGTGGGCGGTTTCGCGGACGCTTCGCATGGTTGAATGTCACAAATACTGGCATGTTTTTGTGACAGAGCAAGGCTGGCGCCCATGGAATCGACCTGGATCCTGGCCGGCGTGGTGATTGAGGACATCCGGCCGAAGCCAAGGGAGGGCGCAGGTGGGTCAAAAGCCCTCATCCGTCACTCAAGGCGCAGGCGTTCGGCGGATCGGCAACAGCACCCTGCCAGCCGTGGCACCGACCGAACGCTCGGAAGGAAATCAACGCCCGAGAGCGCAAGCGGACCTGAGCAGAGCCTTGGGCCCGCCAGCATGAACTGAGGGTCGACTTGCATGACCCACGCCTGGAGACATCGCTTGGGTTCTCGCGCTCACAATCCGAAGCCGTCGGTAGCGACCATCAGAAAGGAACAACCTGGCGCGTCGGAGCGCGCGGCCGAACTTCAGGTCGGCGGATCCCCATCGCTTGGGTCGCCGCCGATCACGATCCCGAAGTGCTTCTCCAACGCCTCGTGCGCGCGGGCTTGGCCCGCCAGCGTTCTCTCGACCCACCCCAATGCCGTGTTCGAGTCCTCGATCCATCCCTCGCTCTCAAACTCCTCCAAGAATGGAATCTCCGCGGGAACTCGAAGTCGATCTCGTCGGTGACGCGCGCGAGATCCACGGCGGCGCGATGCCGACAGCGTTCAAGACCGCGATCGCAGTAGGTTGTGGCTTCATGGTCGGCATCCTTGTGGCTTGGGGTTGCTCGAAACTTCCCCTACTACCGCTGAGGCAGCTTCCAGCTCGACTTCGCGTGGCGACCGGCCTTTTCATCCCATCTATCCGTCCGTGGTGCGATTGCTTGTGGAGAGCGTCTACGTGATCGCGTTCTTCTTTCCTGTGGTTATGCGGGGTAAGGCGAAGATCCGTTTGCGAATTTCTGTCACTCACACGCGTGAGGACCTGCAGCAGGCCGTCGCTGCAACCGAAAGCACAGTCCGCTTGATCGACGAGCGGCCTTCGCCCCGATAACGTTGTCGATCCACCCTGTCCATTGAAACGAGGCTGACCATGCAACGAACCGAAGCAAGCGGCATCCTTCTGACGACATTCAGTCTGCTCAGTCTCTGCGGAGTGGTCCAGGCGCAGGCGAACCAGTTGCCCCAGGGTCAGAACGTGGTTGAGAACCCGGCGGTCGAAGAGGGGCTGAGTGTTCAGCACCTGTTCCAGTCGAACATGGTCCTGCAACGCGACAAGTCCATCTCGATATGGGGCTGGGCTTTGCCGGGGCAGGGCGTCTCGGTGAAGTTCGACGGCAAGATGCAGAGCACGACGGCGGCGGCAGACCGGACGTGGAAGGTCACCTTCCCGGCCATGCCCGCAAGCGACGAACCTCGGCAAATGGTGATCCAGAGCAGCAGCCAGACGATCACGCTCGACAACATCCTCATCGGCGACGTCTGGCTCTGTGGTGGTCAGAGCAACATGGAGTTTCCCCTCGAGCGGACCGACAACGGCGACCTGGAGATCGTCTCCGCCAGGTTCAAGAATGTCCGCCTGATGACCATCCCGCAGGGCGTCAGCCAAACGCCATTAAGGAACTTCGCGCGTCTGGAAGAATGGAGCGACTGGGACGGCACCCACTTCCGAAAGGGCTACTGGGATGAGTGCACCTCCGAGTCGGTCCGCGAGTTTTCCGGCATCGGATACAGCTTTGTCCGCCGACTCAGCATGGCCACCGAGGTCCCCATCGGCATGATCGACATCTCGCGCGGCGGCACCTGCGTCGAAACCTGGACGCCCATCGAGGTCCTTCGCGCGATGGACAATGCCGACATGAAAAGGACCCTCGCCGAGTGGGACGCCAAGATCAATGCTTGGGACCCCAAGCAGGACCTCGAGAACAGGATCGAGCAGTTCCGCCAGCGCCAGAAGGATGGCAAGGTTCCGGCCGACGCCAAGCCACCCACCGAGCCCGACGCCGGCCCCACGGTCGACATGAACCGCCCCGGCAACTGCTACGGCGGACATTTCGCCCCGCTCATCGGCCTGCAGTTCAAGGGCGCCATCTGGCACCAGGGGTACAACAACGCCTTCACTGACAGCACGCGCTGCGGGGAAACCTACCAACAGACCCTTACCCTCATGATCGGGGCCTGGAGGCAGGCGACCGGCAACCCCCACATGGCCTTCGGCATCATCGCCCAGGAAACCGACTCGGAACCCCAGACGCTGGAGAACTTCCTCTCCGGCATCACGGACAACGGCTGCCTGATCCGCGAAGCCCACTTCAACACCTTCGCCGCGATGCGCAAGGCTGGTGACAAGGACATCGGCTTCGCCGCCAGCGATGACATGCGCCGCGCATGGTTCCACCCGCAGATCAAGATTCCTGTCGGCGAACGCATCGCCCGCTGGGCCCTGGCCACGCAGTACGGCATCAACATCCGTTGGCTTCCCCCGACCGTCAAGGAGACGAAAGTCGACGGCAACAAGATCATCTTGACCCTCGACACCGACGCCGGCGCCTACAACAGCGGACCGATCTACGGCTTCGCCATCGCCGGCAGCGACAAGAAGCTCTACCCCGCGACAGCGGAGTACCTGGTGGACGAAAGGAAGAACACCAACCATTCCGTCATCGTGCTGACCAGCCCGTTTGTTCCCGCGCCGGTGGCATACCGCTACGGCTGGCATCGCAACCCCATGGGCAATCTCAAGATCAGCAGTGCGGAACTGCCCATGCCCATTTCGCGCAGCGATGATTGGACGCTCAACGATCTCTACGAAGCCTACACCGGCAAAAAAGCCGCGTCCGATGTCGAACTCAGCCGAGCCGAACGTGGCGCCCTGAACCGCGACCTGAACGCAGCGGACAGACAACGCCTCTTCAAGGAAGCCGAGACCTACGTGAAAGAACACCAAGCCGACAAGGGCAAGTGACCCAGCCTCGCCGACAACAACAACCCGTGCGTGCACGCACGGAACGGAAACCACGGAATCG
>JANMRV010000328.1:0-6608 GCA_031388685.1 Planctomycetota bacterium | reverse complement strand
GCGCCGGGGCCGGGCCTGCGCCGTGTAAGAATCGGCGGTGGATTACCGGGGACCTATAGCGATCGTACGAACACGTCCGGCGCCCAGTTCAGATCGCCAAAGACCAGATTGGTCGCGTAGCTGTAGAAGCCGATGTGCCTGCCGTCGGCGGAAATCGTCGGCTGACTGCTCGCGCCGTTGGCCTGCGCGAAGTTCCAACCGACGTTGACGCGCGTGGTCGTGCCGAGTCGACGGTCGCGGAGAAAAATGTCCTGAACTGCGTTCGTGTCGTTGGCCACCAGATTGTCGGCGTAGCTCTTGAACACGACGTAACGACCGTCGTAGGAAAACGCCCCGATCGAATGGATCTGAGTCATGCCGCCGCTGGCTTGGACTCCGGCGCTGCTGACATTGATGCGAGTCGTCGTTCCGCTGATCAGGTTGCGCACGAAGACGTCGAACACTCCGTTGGTGTCGCCCGGTACGAGGTTCGAAGATCCGCTGCCGAATGCAACGCTCTGGCCATCACCGGAAATCGAGGCGTATCCGGCGCCGCCGAGCCCGGGCAAGCCGCTGGGATCGACGCTCGCGCAGAAGATTGCGCCGCTGGCCAAGTCGCGCACGAAAACGTCGTTCTGGCCGTTTACGTCGCCGGGGACCAGGTTGCTTGCCCGACTCACGAAAATCACGCGCCTCCCATCCGCGCTGACCGCGGGATACTCGCTCATATCGTCTCCCTGGACGCCGGCCGCGTTGACGCTGAGGCGCCGGGTGGCTCCGCTGGTGCGGTCGTGCAGGAAAACATCCATTTGGCCGTTCGTGTCGCCGGCAACCAGATTGCTGGCGAGACTCTGGAAGACCACGAAGCGGCCATCGGCGGGCAGCGTGCTGTAGAAGGTCCGTTCGTTGCTTTCCACTCCGGAGGAGTCGACGCTGACGCGCGACGTGACCCGTGTCACGCGGTCGAAAAGGAACGCATCGTAGACCCCATTCGAGTCTCCCGGAACGAGATTGGATGCCTGGCTGTAATAGGTGACAAAACGACCGTCGGCCGAGATTGCGGGACTGTAACTGCCCCCGTCGGCCTCGGCTCCCGTCGAATCGACGCTGATCCGCTCGGTGATGCTGGTGCGCCGGTCGCGCCAGAAGATGTCCTGGGCTCCGTTCAGGTCACCCGGCACCAGATTGTAGGCTTCGCTGTAAAACGCAACGTAACGGCCGTCCGCAGAAAGCGCCGGTGCGTAGCTCGCGAGGTTGCCCTGGAGCCCGCCCGTGGCGAGGCTGACGCGGGTCGTGATCTGGGCCGTGGCGGGGAACGCGGCGGCCGAGAGAAATGCGAAGCAAAGTGCCCTGGATACGCGGGGTGTCATGGGGATCTGGTCCTTTGATTCCTTCGAAACGAGCTGCGTTGCCGGGGCGGGGTGGTCCGGATGGGGCGGCGCAGGGTGCGAAGCTCGGCCGCCTCACTCGTAGCCGATCCGATGGCCAAGGTAACACCCCCCAATCGGGCGGGACTTCGCCCCTTCTCACTGCGCCTGGGCGTAGGCCTTCGCGATCCAGCCGAGCAGCTCCTTGTCGACATCCTTGACCGATTCGAGCCTGACCTTGTGCGTGCACATCGTGCTGGGCCATTTCTCGAGCCGGCCGCCGAACGGCACATCCTCGAGCTTGAGTCCGAGGTCGATGCGCGTGTTCGTCGCCGGCTGGATCAGCGCAAACTGGCGCTCGCGCCGCAGACTGACGCAGGTCTTCTTCGCAGAGACGTCGACGTCGGACCCGAGCTTCTTCGCGGCCGCGACGAGGGCGTCGTGGATCGGCTTGAGCGCGGCGCGCGCGCCCGCGTACTGCGCCGCTACGAGGTCGTCACTACCGGCGGGCTCGGCAAGTGTTCGCTGGGCCACCAGGTTCGCATAGCCGTGGCCGAGCGCGTGTTTGCTCTTGAGGAACTTGACGATCCCGCCGTGTTTCTCTTCGCCGCAGACCTTCGCGATCGCGACCCATTGCTCGAGCGACTTGCCGGTCTTGTCCTTGAGATTCGCAATCATCGACTCGACCATCTGCTCAGGCGAGGCTGTCATCGCGCACCTCCCGCGTTCGCCGCGCCCGGCGAGGCGCTAGAGCCAAGTTTCGCCGCGCCGTAACGCTGCGTCGCGTATCCGACGATTGCGCCGCAGATCGCGCCGGGAATGATGATCTCCCAGAAGTAAACCTTGCCGGTGATCTCGTTCTTCATGATCGCGATCGGATAGGTGACCGCGACGAAAACAAGGAATCCCGCGACGATGCCGAGCGCCAAGTTCTTGAGCTTGCGCGCGATGAAACCGGTCACCAGCCCCGCGACCAGACCCTTGCCCATCGAGCCGATCACGATGCCAGTGATCATGCCCTGCTCGCGCACATCGGGATAAAAGTACGCCGAGGCGCCGTCGATGGCGCCGAGCACGGTTCCGAGGCACAGACCCAACATCGGTTTGTTCATGTTCATCCTTTCGGTGGTTATGGGAGGGTCCGCGCCTGAACGGCCCGAACCTGATCCTCGTTCCCGTTCTCTTCCGCGTCCAGTCGAGTGCCTTTCAAGAATTCCTGGATTCTCTCCACAGGCGCAAGAACTCGAAGCCGACACGCATGACGGCGTAGGCCGCCACCAGCCAGATGGCCGCGCGGTACTTGCGCTGGAAGCGCGCGAGTTTGCGAAGCACTCCATCGGGCAGGGCACTGACCTCTTCGCCAGCCTGGAAACGTGCGACATCGGCGAGCAGATCGACCACGCTGGGATAGCGTTCGGCTGCGCGTTCGGCGCTGGCCTTGGCCGCGATCGCGGCAGGCTCGCGGCCGCGCAGGCCAAGCAGTGCAAAGATCCGCCCCAGCGCGAAAACGTCCGCGCGCGCGTCAATGCCGGACTCCGGCCCCTTTTGCTCGGGCGACATGAATCCTTCCGTGCCCGCGCGCACGCTCGACCTGGAACGCGCCTCGCGTTCGAGCTGCGCCAGCCCCCAGTCGAGCACGAGAACCTCGCCAAACTCCCCTACCATGACGTTCGAAGGCTTCAGATCCAAGTGCAAGACTCCGCGCGAGTGCGCGAAAGCAACAGCCTCGCCGATGCGCGCGAAGATCGACAGCCGCAGGCTCTCGGAGGTGTCCGTGGCCAGGATCTCGTCAAGGCGCTTGCCGCGCACAAGTTTCATGCACGCGAAAGCCCGTCCGTCGTTCAGCACGCCGACATCGTGCACAGGCACGATGCAGGGATGCTCGAGCCGCGCGAGCACCTTGGCTTCCGCCAGCAGGCGCGCGGCGAATTCGCGCGCGAGAGTCTCGTCGGGTTCGGAAAGCACCTTGAGCGCCACATCGCGTTCGAGCCGCAGATCGCGCGCGCGCCAGACCGTGCCCATGCCTCCGCGGCCGGCGATTTCAATGAGTTCGTAGCGCGTACCTTCGACGTCCGGCCGGTCGACGACGTTCCGCAGATGCTCGAGCGCCGCATCGACGAGGCGAGTCGTGCGCGGGAGTCCGGGACCGGCCTGATCCTCGTTCTTCATCGCGGCTCGCTCCCAAACAGCGCGCGCGCCTCGGCTCGGAATTCATCGTCGGTCGCGCAGATTTCGCGCAGGCGTCTCAGCAACAGAGCGCGCAATTTCGCGCGAGTCGCGTGCAGCCGGTTCGTGACGTGCACGACGCTCACGCTGCGTTCGGCAGCGAGTTCGGCGTAGCTGATCGACTTCGATTGCTCGAAGGCTTCGATGTCGTAGCGCCGCAGAAGTTCGAAATCCTCTGCGCGGCCGGCGCGTGCGCACTCGGCTTCGAGGTCGCGCAGGGCAAGTTCGAAAAGGCTGCGCATCCACTCGCGCTGGAAATAGTCCTCGACGCTCTCGGCCGAGAGCGGTTCGAGACCCGCGAGTTCGCCCTCGGCCGAGTCGAAATCGAGCGAACGTGGCCGCTGCCCGCCGCCGCGCTTTTCGCGGCCCTCGGCCTCGCGCTGCTTGCCCGCGAATCCGTCGATGCAGATCCGCAAGAAGGTCCGAAAGCGTGCCTGGTGAGGATCGAACCGATCGAAGAATCCCTTCTCGATCGCTCGCGAAAAGAATTCCTGGGTCCAGTCGCGCGCCAGCTCTTCGTCCGCACGCCAGCGCAGACGCAGGTACTTGTACGTCGGCTTCCAATAGGCCGTGACCAGCGCCTCCCAAGCGAGCTGGCGGACTTCCAAGTCCGCGCTCTGCACGCGCTCGAGCACGGAGTGGCGAGTGAGCGGAAAGCGGTTCCCGTCGTTCGACATGCAGCCCGGCTCCGTGCACTACTCCGCGGGCACCGCTCGCGCGCCTACCGCGAGATACTGAGACGGGAACTTCTGCGCTGCGTGTCCGTACTGCACCGCCGCGCGCAGGGTCAGGTACGGATCGAGCAGGTGCGGCCGCGCCATCGCACAAAGATCCGCGCGGCCCGCGGCGAGGATCGTGTTGACGTGATCGGCGCCCTGGATTCCGCCGACCGCCATCACCGGGATCCCGACTTCGGAACGGATCTGCTCGGCAAAGGGCAGTTGGTACATGCGCCCGTATTGCACCTTCGAACGCGCGGAGTTGCCCGCCGACGAGACGTCGATAAGGTCGCAGCCGTGTTCGGCCAGCGCGCGCGAAATGATCACGGAATCGGCGATCGTCTGACCGCCTTCGTCGTCGAGCCAGTCGCTGGCCGAGATGCGCACGCTGATCGGCTTGTGCTGCGGCCAGGCGCGCCGCACGGCGTCGAAGACTTCGAGCGGGAAACGCAACCGATTCTCCAGCGAGCCGCCGTACTCGTCGCGGCGCGAATTGGACAGCGGCGAAAGGAAACTCGACAGCAGATAACCGTGCGCCATGTGCAGTTCGATCACGTCGAAGCCCGCCTGCTCACAGCGGCGCGTCGCGAGCACGAAGGCCTCGCGCACCTGCTCCATGTCCGCATGGTCCATGGCGCGCGGCGGCGGCCCATCCGGCCGGAAGGGCTCGGCGTCGGGACCGATGGTCTGCCACGCGCGCTGATCGCGCAGCGGGTTGTCGCCCTCCCAGGGCAGATTGCACGAAGCCTTGCGGCCTGCGTGGGCGAGCTGCAAGCCAATCTTTGCGCGCGTGTTCGCGTGCACGAAATCGACGATGCGCTTCCAGGCCTGGAGCTGGCCGTCGTCGTACATTCCCGTGCAGCCCGGCGTGATGCGGCCCTCCGCGCTCACACCCGTCGCTTCGGCGAACACGAGTCCGGCGCCGCCAAGCGCGCGGCTGGTCAGATGCACGAAATGCCAGTCGTTCGGAGTGCCGTCTTTCGCCGAATACTGGCACATCGGCGAGACCACGACGCGGTTCTGCAACTCCATGCCGCGCAGCTGGAACTTCGCGAACATCGGCGGCGGCATGACGCCACCCGCGGCGGACAAGTTGTGCTTGTCCGCGTACCAGTCGCGCACCCTGCGCACGAGTTCGGGATCGCGCTTGGCGAGATTGTCGTAGGTGATGCGCTTGGAGCGCGTCATCAGGTTGAAGGTGAACTCGAGCGGATGTTGGTGCAGATAGCGCCTGGAGTTCTCGAACCATTCCAGACTGGTTTGAGCCGCGCGCTGAACCTTCAGGACATCGACACGCCGCGAAGCTTCGTAATCGGCGAGCAGCGCCGGAATTCCGTCCTTGTGTTTCTTCTCGAACGCAGCGGAGAGCGCGATCGCGTCTTCCATCGCGAGCTTGGTGCCCGAGCCGATCGAAAAGTGCGCCGTGTGCGCACAGTCGCCCATCAGGACGATGTTCTTGTGGTGCCAGCGTTCGCAGGTGACCGTCGGGAAGCGCCTCCAGACCGAGCGATTCGAATACAGGCGATGGCCCTGCAGGAATTGCGCGAAGAGCCGCTCGCAGTACGCGACCGTCTGTTCTTCGCTCGCCTGTGCCAGCCCGGCGCGCTCGAAGGTGTCGGCGTGGCATTCGACGATCCAGGTCGACATCGGCTGATCGCCGCGCTGGAACGGATAGGCGTGGACCTGGAAAAGGCCATGCTCGTTCTCGATGAAGATGAACGTGAAGGCTTCCAGCGGCAGCGTCGTGCCGAGCCACGTGAAGCGGCATTGCCGCCAGTCGAGCGACGGACGGAACTCGGCTTCGAATTGGCCGCGAATCACGCTGTTGAGGCCGTCGGCCGCGAGGATCAGGTCCGAATCGGCGACGGCCGTGACGTCCAGGATCTCGCTCCGGAAGCGCAGATCGACGCCCAGGTCACGGCAGCGCGCCGCGAGCCGGGCGTCAGACGCTTTTTGCCAGCATCTCCCGCAGTGTCGACACGTCCAGCATCGACCCCGCCAGCAGCTTCGCAAGCCGCGCGTTGTTCGGCCCGCTTACGCGGCCTTCGGCCACGGTCGGGCCTCACCCTCAGGCCCCTTCAGCTTGCGCGCGTCCGACACCTCCATCCCGATATGCTGCGTCCGCCACTTGCAGAACGTCGCATCGCGGATGCCGTGCTTGCGGCACAGATCCCCAGACGTCGCGCCCGCCTGGTGCTCCTTCAACACGCCAATGATCTGCGCCTGCGTGAACCTCGAGCGCCGCATCCTCCGTCTCCATTCCGACCGACCCTCCTGCAAACCGACGGCATCCCAGGGGGCTGGGGCACAGGAGATG
>JANMRV010000312.1:0-9575 GCA_031388685.1 Planctomycetota bacterium | reverse complement strand
CGGGGCCGCCGGGTAAGATGGTCCGAATGCCGGCTGCCCATCAGGACCTGCGCGTTCGACTGCTGCCTTCTGCCGTTTCGGGCGATGGGAAGTTGCAGTACGCGACTTCGTACTTGGTGGGGGACTCACTGGCGATCGATGCCGGTTCGGTCGGCATGTACGGCGGGCCACAAGCGCAGCGGCTTGTGCGCCACGTGCTGCTGACGCACTCGCACACCGATCACATCGCGAGTCTGCCGATCCTGCTCGAGAACACGCTCACGCAGGATGGACCGGCGTTGCAGGTTTGGGCCGGGCGCGAGACGATCGCCTGCCTGCACAGCGACGTGTTCAACGATCGGGTCTGGCCGCGGCTTGAAGTGTTGCGGCGCTCGACCGGGCCGGCGCTCGTGTTGCACGAACTCGAGAGCGAGCGCGAGTTCAAGCTCGGCGAACTCTCCGTGCTGCCGGTTGCCGTTGATCACACGGTGCCGACGCTGGCCTTCATCGTGTCGAATGCTCGTTCGAGCGTGGTCATCGCCGGCGACAGCGGACCCACTGAGCGCCTGTGGCAACTCGCCATGGCGCGGCCCGACCTCAAGGCCGTGTTCCTCGAATCTTCTTTCCCCGACGAGCTGGCCGAACTCGCGCTCGTTTCCAAGCACCTCACACCGACTAGTTTCGCGGGCGAGCGGGCCAAGCTGAAACGCGAGCTGGCCTTCATCGCGGTGCACGTAAAGCCGCGCTATCGCGAACAGATCCTCGCGCAACTGCGCGGGCTGGACATCCCAGGTCTCGAGATCGGCGTCCCGGGCAAGGAGTATCGCTGGTGAATACTCCCATGCCGCCGCAGCTGACCCTGCACTACGAAGCCCAAGAGCAGGCCGCGTCGATCACGGTCGAGCCCAAGGGCGTGACGATCGGGCGCAAGGCCGACTGCGACATCGTGCTGCAGAGTTCCGACGTGTCGCGTCAGCACGCTCAGATTCGCGCCGAGCGTGGATGCTGGATTCTGCGCGACCTGGGCAGTTCGAACGGCACCCTGATCGAAGGCATGCGCATCAAGGAGCACGAGCTGCGCGACGGCGACAGTATCCACATCGGCGGGTTCGAGATTCGCTGCCGGCTCGGCGGTCTCCACGAGGATGCGCTGATCGAACCCGAGGACGCCGAAGCCGAGGCTTGCCTCGACATGCGCGACTTCAATGAACTGGTCGCGCAGGTGCTCGAGGATCGGACGGCGCCTGAATCCAGCGGCACAATGATCTTTCAGCAGCGCGGCCCGTCAGGGCGCCCCGTGCCCGCCCGTCCTGTTCCAGCGCAACAGCCCGAGCGCCACCTGCAGGACGCGCGGCGCGTGCTGAAGGTCCTGCACAGCGCAGCCAACGCGCTGATGGAGCACGACGAGCTCGACGCGATGTTGGAGCGTATGGTCCAACTGGTCTTCGAGAACCTGCCCGCCGAACGCTGTTTCGTGCTGTTGAAGGAAGGCGAGGGCGACAAGCTCGTGCCGCGCATCGAGCGCGCGGCGCCGGGGTCGAAGTTGACCGTGCTGCGCATCAGCCGCAACATCGTCGAGACGGTGCTGCGTTCGCAACAGTCCGTGCTGGTGCGCGACACGGCCTCGGACCAGCGCTTCGCGAACGCCGAGAGCGTCATTTCGCTCGGCATCTGTTCGGCGATGTGCGCTCCGCTGTGTCACATGGGCAGTGTCAGCGGCCTGATCTACGTCGATCGCAGCACCGGTGGCGAGACCTTCTCGACGACCGAACTGGGCGTGCTTTCGATCCTGGCCGCGATTTCCGCCGCGGCGGTCGAGCGTGCGCAAATGCGTGCACACCTCGAGCGCGAGCGCCGTGTGCGCGAGCGCCTCGCGCGCTATCACGCGCCGGGTGTGATCGATCGCATCGTGCGCTCCACCGAGATCGATGACGGCGTCATGGAGACCGAGGAGCGCGACGTGACCGTGCTGTTTGCCGATCTCTCGGGCTTCACGCGCATCGCCGAGAAAATGTCGCCGCGCGACGTGACGGCCATGCTGAACCAGGTGTTCGGTTTTCTGACCGAAGAAGTTTTCCGCGAGGCCGGCACACTGGACAAATTCATCGGTGACGCGGTGATGGCCTTTTTCGGCGCGCCGCTCGCGCAGCCCGACCACGCGCTTCGCGCCGTGCGCACGGCGCGCGCCATGATGTCGCGACTGGAAGCATTCAACGCGCGGCGGTCCGCGGAGCAGCGTCTGGGACTGCGAATCGGCATCAACTCAGGTCCGGTGATCGTCGGCGACGTCGGCGCTCAGCAGCGCCGCGACTACACCGTCATCGGCGACACGGTCAACGTCGCGAGCCGCTTGGAGTCCTCGGTGGCGCGCGTGGGCCAGGTGGTGATCGGCAGCGCGACCCAGGCCGCGGTGGCGGCCGCGTTCCATTGCCGCGCGCTCGAACCCGTGGTGCTCAAAGGCCGTACGGTCAGTTTTCAACCGTACCTGGTGCTCGGAGCGGGAGCTTCAGCGCCTGCACCTGCGACGGGCACACCGGTCACGCATTGACCGGTGTCTGACACCAATCATATCAGCCAGGCCGCCAGCCCGAGCAGCATGCCCATGCTGGCCACATCGGTCGCGGTGGTGAGGAAGATGGTCGATGCCGTGGCCGGATCGGCGCCCAATCGCTTTAGCGTGAGCGGCACGATCGTGCCGGCGATTCCGCTCGCCACGCAGCTCCCCGTCATGGCGGCAAGGACGATCAGCGAAAGCTTGACGGCGTTTTCGGGGTCCTTCTTAGTCGCGTAGTAGTACATGGCCAGCGCGGCGGTGATGCCGACCAGAAAGCCGTTGAACAGTCCGAGCGCGCCCTCCTTGATCATGAGCCGGCGCTCGTCACCGTGTTTCACGTCGCCGAGAGTCATGCCGCGCAGTGCGACGGCCAAGGCCTGGCCGCCGGTATTGCCCGACTGACCCGCGAGGACCGGCAGGAAGGCGGCGAGTACCACCACCCTATCTATGACGTCCGAGTAGTATGCGACCACGCCAGCGGCGAGGAACGCGGTCAGGATGTTGAGCTGCAGCCAGGGGTGGCGGAAGCGCAGGCTTTTGATCAACGGCGTGCGCAGACGCTCCTCCTTCTCGACACCGACCATCGAGCCGGGCTGCGCGCTGAGCTCGATCGCCTGGGCCTCGAACATCGTCTGCCCGCGCACCAGGCCGACGAGCTTTCCGGCCTTGTCGCACACCGGGTACACGGGGTAGTGGCGATTGAGCACGCGTTTCATCGCGTCGACCACCGGCTCGTCCGCGCCGAGGAAGAAGGGCTCGCGCAGCATGACCTGCTCGAGGCGCATCTGCGGAGATGAGAAAAGCAGATCGCGCATGGTCACGACGCCGAGCAACTTGCCCGCGCCATCGACGACGAACGAGTACGTGATGAAGGCGCGCTTGACCAGTTCGCGCAGCTCTTCGGTGGCTTGCCCCACGCTCAAGTCGGGCCCAAACACGCCGATCGGCAGTTCCATCATCGAGCCCAGGCTGGAGTCGGGATAGCCTTCGCTCGCGGCCCACTGGCGCTGGCTTTCCTTGCTGGCCGCGGCCATCAGCCGCTGGCGCCGGCTGACCGGCACTTGCTGGAGCACATCGCGCGCGATCGAAGGCACCACGCCCTGCAGTGCTGCCACCGCGATGTCGTCCTCTTCCGCCACGACAGCGATGGCGGCTTCTTCGTGCGAGCTGTCGCTCACGCGGGAAAGCAGGGCACGCACCCGCAGAGCTCGCGGATCACTCTCGGTCGGAGCTTTCGTGTTCATGCGCCAAAGCCTACCGAGTCAGGATCCAACCCACCCAGCCTTTCCGCGCCATCGCTGCCAAAGGCTGCGCCGCGGAAGCGTCGGACGAGCAGCCAGCGCACACGGCGAAGCCCATTTTTCGGGCGCAATTTCACGCCGGAGCGCTGCGGCGATGATCCGCCCGACGGGGCTCAGCGGCCTGCGCCGCGCCGTGCGAGCATCCAGGTCAGTCGGCGCGTGAAGCGTTCTTCGTCGAAGCTTTTGCCACGCGCGGTCGCGGCGGCTTCGAGCCTGGCGCGCTGATCGGGCCGGAGCGTGCCGACCAGCGGCTGGACCAGCGGCTTGGCGCGCGCCAACGCGTCCTTGAATATCGGCCGCAGTTCGCTCCGCAGCAACTCGCGCGCGGCCTCACGATTGCCGGCGCGCGCCAGCTCACGCGCTTGTTTCCACAGCGGCATGACCTGCGGGCGCAGCTCGTCGACGATCGGCTGTAGCGACTGCGCAACCCCGCGCGCCGCTTCCCTCTGCGACTCGCTCACGTCGAGAGAACGCAGGAATTCGCGGCCGCGTTGCTGACGCTTGGACCCAGCGCCAAAGCGCGCGTGGCGTTGGCCCGGGCTGTGCTCGAAACCGCGCGCCTCTACCTGTCGGCCTTCGCCGGCGCGCTGTCCCTGCTGGACGGCCGCGAATGAAACTCCACCGGCGATCAGGAGGGCACAGGCGATCAAGGCTGCTTGCTTGTTCATCAGGGTGAGGCTCTTTCGGTTTCGAACACCCATGAAACCGCCGACGGCCGGCGAAGTTCCGCCAGAAGTTCAAGGCCGTCCAGGGCGCGCCGGCCGGATCGGCTTTCGCTTTCTGCAGCCGCTTCGCTCGCGAACTCCCCGTTACTCGATGTCGACGCCGAAGAAGGTCAGCGCGCCCACATCGCGCGCATTCTTCAGCCACGGACCGTCCAACGCGTGGCCTGCGTAGTTGATCTTGGTGGCATGGCTCTGGCCGGCGAGTTGCAGGAGCACGCTGTTGGCGTGGACCGTCCCGCTTTGGATCGCGACGCCGTCGTCGGTGAAGAAATTTGCCTCGGCACCCGGATCGAAGACCAGACGGTCGTCGGGATCGGCGAACGTGAGCAGGATCTGCGTGTGGTGCGCGTCCTTCCACACGGCGTTCAGGATGTTGGGCGCATCGATTTCATCGGTGTCGATCGAAGCGTAGAAGTCGCGGCCCAGCACTCGTGCGAGTCGCTCACCGAGCTCGCGGTAGCCAAGATATTGGAAGTGGCAGCCATCATGCAGTACCGCCGCCGTCGTCGACATGACGTAAGTGTCGTTCGAATTTTCGAACAGTTCGCGCTGGACTTCTCGCAGCGCATCGCCGGCGCCGGCGCAGTTGTCGCGGATCTGGAAGAGATAGATCTGCTGCAGTGCGGGATAGTCGAACTGCCACGACTGCTTCAGGCTCTGCCAGCGGGCTTGCCACATGTCGGCGGCATTGCCGTCCGCCTCGCCCTGGTACCAGAGCATGCCGCGCAGCGCAGTCCTGACTCCCGCCGCCTCGGCCCGGTAGAGCAAGCGGCCGTAGATGGTCCTCAGGTTCAGCGGATCCGTGTCGTCGCGCAGGTGCGCTTCAATCGACGTCCCGCCGACGGCGCCGTTGATCAAGCCGATCGGCATCGCGTAGTGCTGTTCCAGCAGCGCTCCCATGCGCAGTGCCCACGCGCCGACCGTGCCGTGCGAATAGATGTCCTCGCCGTCGGCGAGGTCCCAATGCAGATCGTAGGGCCCGTCGGCGCCGAGCGTCGCCGTTCCGAACGAGCGGACCCAGTGGGATTGGGACTCGGCGTTGGCGAGCTGCTCGCCGAAGTAGTCGGCGGCGACGGCGTTGCTCTGGCCGTTGATGAGCCAGATGTCGCCGACCGCGACGTTGCCGACGCGCGCGACCAGACGCTGCTCGGATGCGCAAAGCGCATAGAGCGAGAGTTCAAAGTCGTGCTTGCCTGCGACCAGCATGCGCGCGAAGTCGAATGGCGCGCTGCCGTTCACGAAGCTGAGCACTTGCTGCGCGCTGTCGAAGGGGCTGCCGTCGCACGTGATTTCGAGCCGGACTGCGCTCCAATTGCTGCTCTTCACGGAGCCGGCGAAGCTGACGCTGGCGCGGCCGCTGTCGTCGCGCTGGAAGACCTGGCCCGGCCGCGGCAGCCGGTCCAGCTGGACGATGGGCGCTGCATCGAGGTGGTAGCGCTTGCGCAGATAGCTGTGAAGTTCTGCGAGCTCGGCCCGACCCAGGACGCGGTCGTAGGCCAGCACCTCCGCGATCGAGCCGCTGAAGAAACTGTCCAGCGCGAAGGAGCCGAGCAGGACGGAGCTGTCCCCACCATGTGGCATGCCGCCGTTGCCGCGGCCGACCTGCAGACCATCCTGATAGAGCACGCCCTCTCCGGTCGACGCGTCGTAGCTGGCGGCGAGGACGATGGGTGTCCCGATCTGCACGCCGGTCGTGCTCGTGACGAAGTCCGTTCCATGCGAAAGGCGCGCGCGGTCGCTGCCGCGGAAGTACAGCCCCTGCCAGGAGAAGTTGGCGAAGACGTTGTTGGCCGACGTGAGTTCGTCGAGCTGGCAGACGGCCACCTTGGTGTAGCTCCCGATCGGCATCCCATAACCGCACAGGAAATCATTGCCATCGAAGTGCAGCGCGGGCCGGCCGTTCACCTCGGCGGAGCGCCACTCGGGCAGCGCGGTCAAAGTCGCGTTGGTCGTGCCATTGTTGGGCGTGTTCACGTCGCCCCAACCGGTCACAAGATCGGAGAGACCGCGCTGCACTCCCCGGTCGCCGCGCAGCCAGAGCACGCGGCCAGCCGTCGGCACGTCATCGGGCGGAACCTGGCCGTGCAGCGCAACGGAAGCTGTCACCAGGAACACGGACGAAAGGGCTTGGCGCAGCATGTCTTGGGCTTGGTGATGCACGCCGGATCGCTCGCATCGAGGGGCACTCTAGCACCGTCCGCGAAGAACGGGGGGCGGTCCGGCGCCAGAGTCGGCGAAGACGAGGATTCCGATTCCCGGCAGGTACGGCGGGTTCAGATACTGGGTGGAAGGCGACGGCCGGCCTGCCAAGCTCGTGTGCGAGATCTGATGCCGGGTCGCCGGCGGCTCTGGCCAACGGCACAATGTGTCGGCAGCGGGTAGCCGACTCGTCGAAGAGGGTTTCGTCTAGCGGTCGGTCGCGCCGTACGAAGAACTGTGTCAAGCACCCGCGCAAATTGTTTCAGCGACCCGACGGCGCTGTGAACGTCACGGCGCCAACAGTCCAGGAGGCTGCCAGTCACTCCGGTCGCGCAATCCACATTGCCCTGTCCATGCGCTGATCGGCGAGTTGCTCGGGCCACGGACTCCACTGGCGGTACTCGACGGAACGGAATCCTGCGCGGGTGAGCAGGCGTCGCAGCTCGCGATCGGAGTGGTACTTCTCCTTCAAGACGGTCGTGTTGCGCCGGAAGAGCGCGCCTCGAGTCCGTTCGTAACTCGTCATGCGCGCGGTCCCGGTGCGTGCCTTGCGGTCCCACGAGCATTCCATGACGAGGTCGCCGCTTTGCGCTTGCATGCGGTAGACCTTCTCGTCCCAGTCGCATTCGAAGCACGCCTCGGTCAGAGAGTCGAAGACAAAGACACCGCTGGTCGAAAGTGCCGCCCTGACATTGCGAAACACGAGTTCGAGATCTTCGAGCTTCAAGATGTGGTTCACGATGTCGCCGCTGGCGGTTGCGAGGTCGACATTTTCGAGCTTCAGCGGGCGAGTGAGATTCGCACGGAGGAAGCTCACTCGCTTCCCGAAGCGCCGGCAGCGCTGGCGAGCGATCGCGAGCATTTCCGGGGAAAGGTCCAGGCCCACGACCGTTCGCGCGTGCGCCGGCAGCAGCTGGGTCAATAGTCCACTCCCGCAACCCAGATCCAGCGCCATCTCGCAGCGCGGTACCCGACCCAGTTCGCGGCGCATCGTGCGCCGGAATTCTTCTGCGACGAGCTGGTGGGCAGCTTGGTCGTAGACACGTGCAAATTTGGCGTAGCGACTCATGTGGCGTGGTCTTGGATCTGCAAAAGCGGGCCTGGGGCGATTGTGCAGGAAATCTCAGGCCTGAAAACAGACCTTGGGCGTCCGTCTCGCTATGCTTTACGAACTATGGCCAAGATGGGCAATCGAGAGCGTATCGCGCGCGCGGCGGAAGAGGCTCGTGCCAGCGCGGCTGAGAAGGCCGCGAAGCAGGCCGAAAAGCCGGCGAAAGTCACTCGGCCCAAACGTGTCGCGGCACCCGTACGCATGAAGATCGTGTGGGATGTGGGCGGAACGGGTGGGACGAAGCTCAAGACCTTTCCGTATGCGGAAAAGGCCGCGGCAGAAGCCGCGGCCGCGGCGCTCAGCAAATCGACAGGTCGCACGCACCAGATCCGCGAGTCCCGCGTGCCAATGGAGTGACGCGGCGGACGCGCGCAGAGAGCGCTGATTCGCGACCGGAGAAGTTGTTCGCGGATCAGGCGACGTCGCGCCCGCAGTAGCGGCAGAGCTTGGCGGCGAGCTGGATTTTTTCGGCGCAGTGCGGGCAGGTCTTCTTTTCGCCCGGCGTATCTTCGCGGGCACCGATTTGCAGCGCTTGGAGCGACTCGATCCGCTCTTTGATCCGCCGCGCATCCCTCTTCGTGTGCCCGTGGCTTTCGAGCGGGTCCGAGCCGCCGCTCGACTCGATGCGAATGTCCGACCACAGGATCCCGGTCGCGATGTTGACCGTCGCGACATTGCGGATCGAGACGCTTTCCTCCTCGACGCTGAGCCACGATCGTTTGCTGCGCATCACGGTTCGATCGTCGATGAGAATCCGGGTTGGGAACAGGAAATTCCCCTTCGTCAGACGGCTGGCGACAAAGATCTCAGGCTGCATGGCATTCAACAGTAGAGAATTCCGGCCGCCACTACACTTGGGCTCGACGCAACGGACGAACGGTCTTGGCCGGCGTCGCGAGCGCGCGCGCGGGCATGTGCTCGAATGGGAGCAGCGGCCGGCTCAGGCCAAGTGCTTGGACAGTCGCGCGAGCGCGCGCGACAGCTGCTTGCGCGAGTTGACCTCGTTGGTCGCGAGCCGTTCGGCCGCCTGCGCATGCGTCAGACCCTCGACGAAGAGCATGCGAATCAAGCGCTGATCGGCCTCGTCGAGGCGCGTCAATCCGCGCGCGAGGCGCTCGAATTCCTCCTCACGGATGGCGTCGCCGCTGGGCGAGCCGAGTGAACACGCGAGTACCGCGAGCTCGTCGCGCGAAAGCCTCAGCCCCGCGTCGATCGGAAGTCCGTGCGCCGGATCGCGCTTGTCCGCGCGGTAGTAGCGCTGTCGGTCGATGATTTTGCGCAGCGCGGCCTGTTGCAGCCAGGCGCGAAAGGCGGCCTCGCCCTGATAGTGAAAGCCCGGCAAGTCCGCCAATACCTCGCGACACACGGACTGCACGAGGTCGGAAGCGGATTCCTTGGCCAGCACCAGCGGGCCAACATTCTTGCGCACGTATTGGCGCAGCCCGGGCAGATGGCGTTCGAGCAGTTCCTCGACCGCCCGTGGATCGCCTTCGCTCGCGCGCTGGACGCGGTTTTCGTCGCTGATGGACATGCGGGGGACGCGGCGCGCCAAGTACCCAATCGTACCCCCGGCAGCCAGCGGCGGCCGGGCCCTGTTCTGGCCTCGACTTGATGTACCCCTCGTTTCAGGGGAGCCTGTAGGGACCGCATGGACGCCGAATCCGCAGCTGACACCGGTTCCTCGGGCGCGGACGCGGATCCCGTCG
>JANMRV010000310.1:0-8500 GCA_031388685.1 Planctomycetota bacterium | reverse complement strand
ACAGTCTGCGAGCGGGCAGAAGGCGGGCTGGAAGGACATGGCAAGTGGCTCCTCGAGGAAAGGCGACCACTAACGACCGAAGAAAGGCGCCGCGCGTGGCGACTAAATCGGAATTTCTGCACAGCCATAGGGGGCAGTATCCTCGCGCGCTTTGGACGAAGTCACCTGACTCCGTACACGTCGCGGCCCTTTTCGTGCGTCAGGCGCGCCCAGGCGAAGCCGATTCCGCCATAGAGATAGTAGAAAAGGTGCAGTGCCACGCCCGCCATCAGGAACAGCGCTCCGCGCAGGCGTGCGAGCAGCGCGTAGAAACCGCGGTTGATCCACAGGATCGGCGCGAGCAGTGCGAGCGGAGCGCCAAGCCAGATCCAGCCGTAGCCGAGCCCGCCGGCCACGATCGAGAGCGGCAGGCTGAAGAGCGCCAGGAAGACGAGCACAACGCACAGTTTCTGCGCCCGCGCGAGATTCAGATCGCCGCCCGTGCCAGGCCGTTCGAGCAAGAGATGCGTCCACGGAATCGCGCGGCAAGTGAGATCGACGCGCACCATTTCAGCGAGGCGCCAGCGTTTCAAGTGCTTGACCTGGATCCACGGCGCGAGCCGGATCGTATGTCCCGCCGCGCACAGGCGCATGCCGAGTTCAATGTCTTCGATCGAAGGCCGCTGAAAGCGTTCGTCGTATCCGCCGATGCCCTGGAACACTTCGCGACGTACAGCGCCGCAGCCCGCCCAGAACGTCGTTGCGTCGCTCGGACCGCTCTGGTGGACGTAATGGTGCAGGAGATTCCGATAGCTGCTGACCGTGCCGGTCGCGTCGGGCGCATCGTCGTAGGAACCAAAGCAGGCGTCCACGGAGGGCTCGTCGACGAAGACCTTGGCCAGCGCTGAGACCGTCGTCGGCGTCACGACCACGTCGGAATCGATGAAGACGACCAGTTCGCCTTTGGCCTTGCGTACGCCCGCATTGCGGGCGATCGCCGGACCGCCATTCTCTTCCAGACGCAGGTAACCGGGGCCGGCGCGCTGCATCAGGGCGATCGCCGTGGGATCCGTGCTGGCGTCGTCGACGACGATCAGCTCGAACTTCACGCTCGAGCGGTTCAGCGCGTCGAGGCAACGGCTCAGGTAGGCCGCGGCATTGAAGGCCGGCACGATCACGCTGATCGTCGGCGTTTCGTTCGACCCGGAGAGGTCCGTGTGGGGGGTAGGGGACAATCGCTTGGGGAGGGCTGGCGGGCTATTGACGGAATGGCTTGTCCGACGAACAGAGCAGAGTTGCAGATCGGCCGGCCGCCGCGCAGTCTAAAGTGACGCAGGCCGCCAACTCAGCGAGCACCCAAAGAATCCCGTTCCATGCAAAGTCTCCTGGCCTTCCTGTGCGCGCCGTTGCTCGTCTGCGCGGCGCTGCTCCAAGCTCAGAGTCCCGACGCGCCCAAGCCGGTGCGCGAGCGCAACTGGGATGAGATCCTGGGACGTAGCCAGGCCCAGCTGCCCAGTCCGCGGCCGGCGACACGCTGGTTCGAAAACTTCGACGAGGCCAAGGCCGTTGCGGCGCGCGAAGGCCGGCCCCTTTTCGTGGTCATGCGCTGCCTGCCCTGCAAGCAGTGCGCCGATTTCGACGCAGCGGTGCTCGAGGGCGGTCCGACGCTCGCCCCCTTGCTGCGCCAGTTCGTCTGCGTGCGCCTGACCAGCGTGCAGTCCGTCGATCTGAACCAGTTTCCGATGCAATCGATGCAGGACCTGGACCTGTCCTGGTGGGGCTGGTTCCTCTCGCCCGAGGGCAGCATCTATGGCGTGTTCGGCGGGAAGGACGAGCAAGGCGACAGTTCGCGCATCTCGCCGCCGGCGTTGGCCGCGACTCTCAAGCGCGTGCTCGAGCATCACTTCGACCCGCGGCGCGCCGATTGGGACGTCGACGTGAAACCGACGCGCGGCGAGAAAATCCGGACAGCCTTCGATCTGCCTGGGTTCGCAGCCTGGGGCAGGCGGATCGCCGACCCGAAGGAAATCGGGTGTCTGCACTGCCACCAGGTTGCGGAAATCCTGCGCCAGCCTGCGATCGACGCGAAGACTTTCGACAAGCAGCGCGACCTGCAGATGTGGCCGTATCCGGAGAACATTGGCATCGAAATCCAGCGCGACGACGGGCTGCGGATCACGAAAGTGACCGAAGGCAGTCCCGCGGCCAAGGCCGGCCTGATGCCCGGCGATCTGCTCGCCGCCGCGGGTGTCAAGAAGCTCTTCAGTCAGGCGGACCTGCGCGTCGCGCTGCAGCGCATGGATGCCGATGGGGGAGCGCTGCAATTGCGCTGGAAGCGAGCACGGCAATTGATGGAAGCGACACTCGAATTGCAGCCCGGCTGGAAGCGCGTCGTGCTCGATTGGCGTCAGTCGGTCGCCGATGGGAACATCGGCGCGCATCCGGGCTTCGCCTGGCCCAACGAGGTGAAGGATGCGGACAAGCCTGGTCTGGGGATCCTGCAGGATTCGATGGCGGTCAGACCCTACTTCGGCACCAACAAGGAGGCCTGGGTCGCGCGCAAGGCCGGCCTGGTCGACTCGGACGTGATCCTCTCCGTCAACGGGCAATCGCCCGACCTTTCCGGGCGCGCGTTCCTGGTCTGGTTTCGCGGCCTGTTCGAACCGGGCGACGAGGTGGTGCTGCGCGTGCGCGCGGCGAAAGGCGCCGTGCGCGAGGTCAAGTACAAGGCGACGGCGCGCGGGCGTTGAGGCCCGGCTAGTAACCCAGGAGTTGCAGCTGGGCGCGCACTTCCGGCGTCAGCTGAGCCCTTTTTGCACCCTCGGCCGTGATGCCGCGCCAGGTTTCGAGGCTCGCGCGCATGCCCTGGAACGACTGCCCGTCGGCGCCATCGGCGGGGAGTCTCTTCGCGTCCTCGAAGATGTCGGACTGCTCGAGCGGATCGCGCGCGAGGTCGTAGAGTTCCCATGCTTCCGGGGCGCGCACGCTGTCGAGCCACCAGTCGGAAGTCCAGACCAGCTTGCGGCCATGGCTGCGCAGCGAGAGCTTGCGTCCGCCGAGTTCATAGCCCGAGAGATCGCCCGCGACCTCGCCCTGCGCGAACGACGGCCGATAGGTCGGTTGAGTTTGCTTCAGTTCGCCAAGCAGCGAGACTCCGCTCAGATTTTTCGGCGTTTCGATGCCGAGCACTTCCAGCACCGTCGGTGTGATGTCGAGCAGCCGCACCTGCTGCGCCACTTTGAGACCCGCGTCTTTTCCCGCTGGAAAATGGATCAACAGCGGCACCGACAATTCGCTGTCGTAAAGGTACGTGCCGTGGTCGAACCAGTAGCCGTGTTCGCCGAGACCTTCGCCGTGGTCCGCCGCCAGGATCACCAGCGTGTTGTCGAACTGACCCTGCGCGCGCAGGCGATCAAAAAGGCGCGCAAGCTCGTGATCGACAAAGGAAATCTCGCCCTTGTAGAGCGCGCGCATGTGCTCGACCTCGCGCGGATCGCCGATCAGCTCGCGGCGTTCCGCCGTCGTGAGCTTGTACCAGTCGCGCGTGGCGACTGGTTCTCCAACGCCGTCGTGCAACCGATCGTAGGGCGCCGGCGGGTTGTACGGACAATGCGGATCGAACAGATGGGCCCACAGGAAAAATGGCCGCTTTGGGTCGCGCGAGTCGAGCCAGCCTAGGGCCGAATCGATCGTCTCGTTGGCCGGACGATCCGCCCGCAGCGGTCGCGCGCCGCTGCGATTGGCGACCTGGACCAGGGCGGCGAACAAGCGCAATCTCAGAGCCGCCTCAGGCAGCCAGCGCCACGCCAGGAGCTTGTCGTCGTAGTACTCGAAACGCGGCGCGAGCCCCGTCGCGCTCTGCACGAGCGTGAAGCCCGACACGCAGGCCGCGGTCGAAAAACCTTGCTCGCTCAACATCTCCGGCAGCGTGCGAACGCCGTTGGCGATCGGGACAGCGTTGCTGAGCGCGCCGTTCTCGCTCGGATACAGCCCGGTGAGCATCGTCGCGTGAGACGGACCGGTCGTGTTCGCCTGACTGGTCGCGTCGAGGAACTGCACGCTCTCGTTCGCGAGCGCATCGATCGTCGGCGTCTTGGCATCGCTCGCGCCGTAACAGCCCAGGTGATCCCGGCGCAGCGTGTCGATCGTCACCAGCAGCACATTCGGGCGCGGCTGCGACACCGCCGCCGTGGTCCGTGCGCCGGCCGTCGAGCCGCCGCGCACGCCGAACGTGACAGCGCCGGCGAGCAGCGCGATCGTGCCCAGCGCGATCCAAGGCTTGGGGTTCGCGAGCAACGGCAGCCAGGCCAAAAACTCGCGCAGGCACAGCGCGAACAAACTGCCCAGCAAGACCGCAGGCAAGACCGACGCGGCCCCGAGCTGCGGAAGGAGGACGAACATCGCGAGGCCTAGGAGCGTGCCGAAGCCGGCGCAGGTCGAGGCGCCGGCGGCCTTGAACGTGGGGCGGCGCCAAAGCAACCAAGACAGCGCGCCGGCGAAGCTGCCGAGCAGCAGACCGAGCAGCGCGTAAGCGAGCACACCGCAGCCGACCATTCGCAGCGCCTGATCCGCGTAGCGCGGAACGCCCTGCACCAGGAGTTTCCCGCATTCCGCCGCGCCGAGCGCTGCCCCGAAAAGGAAACCCAGCCCGGCGGAACGCGCAACGCAGTGCAAGGGCAGCTCAGCCTCCAATTTGCGGTCTTCCACGGGACGCAGCTTATCGGCTCGTGGCTCCGACTCCAGGAGGCCCTGCCGGAGGCAGGCCGGCGCGGGGCACGCTCGCAGGCGTTACGATGCCCAACCGTGCGGCTCCTGTCCGCGAGCGGCCAGGCCCGGCGCCCAAAACCGACATGTCGTCAGCACTCCTTTCGTTCGCACTCTGGATCCAGGCCGTCGCAGCTCATTCTGCATCGGCCGTGTTGCCGCAGGATCCGCCGCTCTCGGCGATTCCCGGCGAGCATTCGACGCCGCGCGATCCGCTGATGGCCTCCAAGTACGAGTTGCGCGACGCGACCCGCGACGCGCCCTGGGCTGCGGAGGTCGCCAACGAACAGGTCGGGCCGCAGTTGTCCGCGCTCGCGACCCTGATCGAGGAATCCGTTCACGACAAGGCTCGGATTGCTGTCGCCGAGCTAGCCGCCCTCGCCGCTTTGGATGTCGCCTGCATGGTGCTGCGTCCGGCGGACAGGGCGCTCGCGTTCGAGAGTTCGGCCGGCAGTGTCTGGCGTGCATCCGCGGGCGGCGCCTCCAAGACGCCTGCGACCGTGGGCTTGGAGGCGCTTTCCGGCGCGCTCGCAGAACTGAGCGCCCCGTTCTTGGCCGGCAGCAGCATGCACGCGAAGTTCAAGGTGATCGACGTGCGCCTGTCCGAGACGCCGCCGGCGGGAGTCGAGGCATCGAAAGCCGAAACGTTCATCGAAACCGTCGCCTACCTGATGATCGATGGCCAGAGCGCTGAATGCGAACTTCAGCAGAACGCGACTTGGCGTTGTCGCTGGCGCCGCGGGAGTGATTCGACGAAGCCGCTGCTCGAATCGATCGCCATTGAAGCCTTCGAGGAGTGTCGCGGGGCTGTGGCGCGCGGCACGCTGTTCAAGGACTGCACGCAGTCCGCGCTCGGCGCGACCGAAGCCTGGAAGAAGCAACTGACGAAGAGTCTCGACCAATGGGCGGGGGAGCTCGACGCCTCATTCGGCGGAGCGATCGTCGGCCACGAGGGCATCGCGCTCGGCGATGTCGATGGAGACGGCCTCGACGATCTGTTCGTATGTACATCGGGTGGCCTCCCCGATCGGCTCTTCCGCCACCTGCCCGATGGAACGCTCGAGGATGTTTCGCATGCCTTCGGCGTGGACTTTCTCGATCAGACCCGCAGTGCGCTGATCCTCGACCTCGACAACGACGGCGATCAGGACATCGTCGCCGCCGTCGATCCGTGGATCGTTTTCCTCGAGAATCGAGGCGAAGCGAACGAGCCCAAGCAGCCGCGCTTCGCGCCCGTCGCGCGCGTGCCGGGCGTCTCGGTGACCTCGCTCGCGGCCGCCGACGTCGATCGCGACGGCGATCTCGATCTCTACGCGTGCGGCTACATGCTGCCCGATCGTCTCGAGACGACGCCGGTGCCCTATCACGACGCCAACAATGGCCGGCCGAACATCCTGTATCGCAACGACGGCAAGTTCGCTTTCAGCGATGCCACGCGCGAGCTGGGACTCGATCAGAACAATCGCCGCTTCAGTTTCGCGGCCAGCTTCGAGGACTACGACGACGACGGCGATCAGGATCTTTGCGTGGCCAACGATTTCGGCCGCAAGAATCTGTATCGCAACGATGCAGGGATTTTTCACGACGCCGCGGCCGAAGCCGGCGTCGAGGACATCGGCGCGGGCATGGGCGTCAGTTGGGCCGATTTCGATGGTGACGGGCGCATGGACTTGTACCTGAGCAACATGTTCAGCTCGGCCGGAGAACGCGTCACCTCGCAGCGCAATTTCAGGCCCGACCTCGACGACGCGACACGCGCGAGCTTCCAGCGCCACGCGCGCGGCAATTCGCTGTTCAAGAATCTCGGCGACGGCACGTTCCGCGACGTTTCGATCGAGAGCGGCACGACCATGGGCCGCTGGGCCTGGGGCGCGAAGTTCGTCGACTTCGACAACGACGGCCGCCCCGACATCGTCGTGCCCAACGGCTTCGTCACCGGCGAAGATCCGGCTGATTTGTGAAGTTTCTTTTGGCGACAGGTCGTGTCGCAATCACCTCTCGAGCAAGACAGCGACGCCGCGAGTCCGCAGCGCGCGAGTTATGAAGCCGGCTGGGTCGCGATCCACCGCATGATCCGCGAGGGCGGCTCGTGGAGCGGCCGCGAGCGCAACATCGCTTTCCTGAATACGGGCGACGGCGCCTTTGCGCAGGTGTCCGCCATCACGGGTCTGGCCTTCCCCGACGACGGCCGCGCGCTGGCGAGCGTCGATTGGGATTTCGATGGGGACACAGATGTGTGGCTCGCGAATCGCACGGCTCCGCGCCTGCGCTTGATGATCAACGATTCGCCCACGGGCAGTGAAGCGAACGCTTTCATTGGCCTGCGCCTGCAGGGCAAGCTGCAACGCGACGCGATCGGCGCGCGCGTCGAGATCAGACTCGGTGGCGCGCAGGAGCGCACGCTCGTGCAGACGCTGCGCGCCGGCGAGGGTTATCTCTCGCAGTCGAGCAAGCTCTTGACCTTCGGTCTGGGTCAGGCGCGCGCGATCGTCGCTCTCAGCGTGCGCTGGCCGGATGGCACGCGCGAAGAATTTTCCGGCGCGGGCCCGCGCGCCTGGTTCACGCTCGTCGAAGGCAGCGGCCGCGCAGTGCCTTGGTCCGCTCCCGCTTCGGCTTTGAAGCTCACGCCCATGCCACCCAAGCTTCCTGCGCCGACCTCGGTAGCGACGATTCCACTCGCCGCTCGTGTGCCCATGCCAAACCTCGTCTTCAGCGACTCGAACGGCGCGTCCCTGACGCTCGAGAACCCGCGCAGCCCCTATGTATTGTTGCTTTGGGCGAGTTGGTGCGCGCCCTGCATTGCGGAACTGCGCGAATTCGCTGCCGCAGCGAAGCTCTTCGAATCGAGTGGCGTGAAGGTGCTCGCAGTCTCGCTCGACGCGCCCGCGGATCGCGCCAAGGCCGCGGCGCTGCTCGCCGACATGAGTTGGCCACACGCGTCGTTGTTCGCCGGCAGAGAGGCCATCGACACGCTGGATGTGCTGCAGCAGTCGTTGCTCGAGCGGCGCCGCAAGCTGGCCTTGCCCTCGAGCTTCCTGATCGACGCGCAGGGCATGCTGGCTGTGATGCGGCGCGGGCCCAGCTCTCCGGCTCGGCTATGCCAGCAGGTCTCGACCCTCGCCGGGACTCCGCAAGAACTGCGCGATCGCGCTGTGCCCTTCCAAGGCCGCTGGCTCGGCGACCCGCCGCTTGCGCCCTTCGGCATTCTCGAAGCCCGCTTCCGCGAGCGCGGCTTGACGCGCATCGCGGACGACTATCAGCGTCTGACCTGGAAGCGCATCGAATCCAGTCCGGCGCAACTGCGCTACAAGATCGGAATCGCCCGCGAACAGGCTGGCAGTGCCGATCTCGCGCGCGCCGAATTCGCGCTGGCTGTCAGCCTGGAGCCGGAGTTTTTCGAAGCAAGAATGGCGCTGGCCTACATGCTTCAGCAGGAGGGCGATCACGCAGGGGCTGTCGAGGCCTATGCAATCGCGCTGCGCAAGGCGCCCAAGCACCAGATCGCGCTGCGGAACCTGATCGTCTCCCTGATGGCGCTGGGCAAGCGCGAGCTGGCCCTCGAACGCCTGGAGCAACTGCGCGGCGTCAGCGCAACCGCGGCCGAGCAGCTCGACCTGCGCCTGTCGATCTCGAAGCGCTGAGCCGCCCGTACGGTGCCTGGCACGAGACTGCCCCGCATGGCTGTGCAGGATTCGCGCTAGAGCTGGACCCCGCCTGGACTTGTGGCGGTCCCACGTGAGGCTGCGCTGAACCGCCA
>JANMRV010000309.1:0-8046 GCA_031388685.1 Planctomycetota bacterium | reverse complement strand
CTGAGCCCGCGGACCTGGGGTGGACCGCTCCAGGGCAGAGAACCGGGACCGGGCAAGAGCATCAGGCCAAATGATCAACGGATCCAGGCGGCGCTGGCTTTCTCCGCCGGACGCTTACCGCATTCCGGGCCGAGTGTCGCGATGGGCCAGAAAGGCTACGGACACGCCGGATGGGCGTTCATCGGCCCTCAATCTCTTGTAGGAGCGCCGCCCGCAAGCGACCTCGATGCCGAGGCAGATCCCCGATCTCCTTCTTGAACGACAACGTGCGGCGACGAAGTGCGGCCATCGCAGGAGCGGATCGAAAGCGTCGGAGACGACGCTGACGTGAAGGAGGTGGACGACACGGAACGGCCAACTTGCGATCGATTCGTCGCTCTCGTCAGGATGCACCGTGCGAAAGCTCTTGGAGCCATCTCGAATCGCCGTTGCGAACCTCCAATCCTCGCGCGCGCGGGAGTCTGCGAAGAACTGGCCTGCGCCGCGCGAGATGAGGACGCGCGTGCGCGCGAGGCGACGGATTGCCACGCGAGCTATGGCCCGCCGCTCCTGTGATGTCGGACGACACTTCGTGGCACACCCAAAGCGCCTTGACCCACATCGACCGGCGAAAACGGCCGTTTCGCGGCCCCCCTCGCCAACGCGGCCGTGAAGACTTGCTCAGGCGCTTGGCGTGCCTCCACTCAGACTGGATGGACTGATTGCTTTCAGCCAGCGCTGCGCTAGCCTGCCGTCCATGCACGGCCCCGAACACGTCCTGCAAGTTCTTTCGAACGCGCCTGGGCGTCGCCTATTCGAAGGCGGCTGCGGCGCTGGCGGCTTGACGCGCGAACTCGTGCAGCGCGGCTTCGAGGTGACCGCGTCGACGTTCGGCGATGCGATCGACCTTGGTCCGGGCGCGAAGTGTGTCGCGCATGTCGACTTGAATCTCGCTCTGCCGCTTGCAGACGAATCGTTCGATTGCGCGGTGTTGCAGGAAGTGATCGAGCATCTCGAAAACCCCGCACATGTCGTGCGCGAAATCAGCCGCATCCTGCGCAGCGGCGGCATCTTTGTGCTGACGACGCCCAACTCCTCCGGCGTGCGCTCGCGCGTGCATTTTCTGCTGAGCGGCTTCGTCAAAGGACGTCGGCGACCCGCGAATTACGGCTCGCCCCCGGGCGACTACAGCAACTTGTTCATTCCGCCGTTGCCGGTGCTGCACTATCTCCTGTGGCAGTACGGCTTGCGCGTGCAGAGCATCGGGCGCGCCAACCGCAAATTCTCGGCCTGGCTCTTGTTCGCGCTGCTCTATCCGTTCATCTGGCTGGGTACGATGCGCTACACGCGACCGATGGCGAAGTACGACTCGCCCCTGCAACGCGAAGCCTGTCGCGACCTGCGACGCCTGCTCCTGTCGCCTTCGATCCTGATGGACGAAAATCTGGTGCTGGTGCTGGTCAAATCGGGCCCGGTCGCGAGTTATGCAATGGGCGCCGCGAGGTAGCGAGCCTGATCGCTGCACGGCTTGCGCCTGCTCGAGCACTGCACGCCATGCATCCAGGCAGAAGTAGGCGATCTGTTCGGACGTGAACTTCGACTTGCGCTTTGGACTGTCCTTCGCACGCTGGGAATCTGGAGCTTTGCCGGGCACTCGTCCTCGAGGGCCGCGGCGTCGAAGCCGCTCGCTGCGAGGTTTGCCGATTCATGCTCGAGCTCGTGGCTCGGGCAGTTGTCGGAGCTCTGATCGCAAGAGTAGAGTGCTTCATGCTCGGCCAGCTTGTGGATCCCAAGTCGCGGTCTCGCGGCGGTCGAAAGCTGGCATGCTGAAGCGAACTCATGTCCTGCGAGCCGCACTTCTGGCGGCAGCCGCGGACGCGCTGAGAGTTGGCCCCTGCTGATCCGCACTTTCACGCGCCACGGCGATCCTGCGGACCAGGAACTCGGCACGCAGGCGCTGGAATACAGCGTCGACCGGCACTTCCGGCCTGGCGCAGGGATCAGCGCAGCGGCTCGAGCCAGTCGATTTTCCTGCGACTACGCGCCTGGGAGAAGCATTTCGAGGCGGATCCCGGTTCGGCGCGCGCCGAAGTCCAACTCTGCCGGTTACGATCGTTTGAATGCCTCCGGCGCTAGAAGAGCTGGTCATCGAATTCTTGGATCGACTGGAGCGGACCGGCGCCGAGGAAGGTGCCGTGCTGGAGGACCTCGCCGCTTTGCATCCGGAGCAGGCCGGCGAGTTGCGCAAGCGCATTGACGCGCTGCGCGACATGGGGCTTCTGTACTTGTCGGCTGACGAAAAGGTCCGCGAGTTGCCCAAGAGCCTGGGCGACTTCGACTTCGAAGAACTCCTTGGGGAAGGCGGCATGGGCGTCGTGTACCGGGCGACGCAGCGCTCGATGCGCCGCCAGGTGGCGATCAAGTTGATGCGTCCGGGTTTTCTCGATCGGCCGGCGGCGCGGCTGCGCTTTGCGCGCGAAGCCGAAGCGGTTGCGCGTCTCGCGCACCCGGGAATCATCGCCGTGCACGTTTCGGGCGAGGAACAGGGCATCCCCTACCTTGCCATGGATTTCGTTTCGGGCGTTCCTCTGGACCGCGTGCTGCGCGCCGTGGCCGGACGCAATCCCGGGGAACTCTCGGGCGCCGATTTCCAGCGGGCTCTGCTGCGCGACGGGGAGCACGAGTCCGCGGGCAGGACGCGTGCGGCTTCAGCCGAGGAAAAGCTCTTGCTCTTTTCCGGATCCTGGCACGAGACGTGTTTGCGGGTTGCGCGAGACATCGCGCGCGCCTTGGCTCACGCGCACGAGCGCGGCGTGCTGCATCGCGACATCAAGCCCTCCAACATCATGCTGACCCGCGAGGGCCGCGTGCTGCTGCTGGATTTCGGCCTGGCCAGCCTGGTGGGCGAACAGGCCATGACCCGCAGCGGCGCCATGGTGGGTTCGTTGCCCTACATGGCGCCGGAACAAGTCGAAGGCGACCGCGCGGCGCTCGATGCGCGCACGGACGTGTACGGACTGGGAGTCACGCTCTACCAGATGCTGACGCTCAAGTCCCCGCACCTGGATCCGGACAGCAGCGAACGCACGCGCGCGCGCATTCTCGACGGGCGGCCTGCTTCGCCGCGCAGCCTGAGCGAGCGGCTTCCCAAGGACGCCCAAAGCGTGGTCTTGATGGCCATGGATCGCGATCCTGCGCGGCGCTACCCAAGCGCGGCCGCATTTGCTCAGGACCTTGACGCGGTGTTGGAGCACCGGCCCGTCCTGGCGCAGCCCGCCGGCGTTCTCACGCACCTCGCGCGCTGGGCCCAGCGCCATCCGGGTGCCGCGACCGCGACGACGCTGGCGTTTTGCATCGCCACTTTCGGTCCGAGCCTCTTTGCACTGCAATCGGCGCGCGCCAATAAGCGTCTGCAGACGCAGCTCGAGCGCGCGGATCGCAACTACCAGCGCTCGCTCGACGCGCTGGCCTTGGTGACCGACGTGGCCGTGGACGAGTTGTCGGACGTGCCCATGGCCGAACCGGGTCGGCGCAAGCTGCTCGAAGGCGCCGTTGCTTTCTTTCGCGAAGCCGCCATGGAACCCGGCTCGAGTCCCGAGGTCGTGCTGGATCGCGCGCGCGCGCAGATCATGCTTGGCGATCTGTGCGAGGACTTGGGCGACCTGAACGGGGCCGGCACCGCGCTTGAATCGGCCATCGCGGCGTTCCAGGCGGCGGGCGTCGAACCCGGCTCGGCGCGTGCGTCGGATTTCGCCAACGCCTACCGATATCTGGCCGGGGTCCACGAAAGTCGCAAACAGCGCGAGCTGGCGCTGGAGTGCATCGACAAGGGCCTGGATCTGGTGCCCTCGGGGCAGGCCGACCCCAAGGGCGACATGTCGCGCCCGCACTTGCAGGCCTTGCGCGGCAAACTCCTGCGGCGCAGTGGCAAACGCGAAGAGGCGCGCAGCGAATTGCTCGCACTGATCGACGAACTGAACGTCGGCCTGAACTTCGAGAACAAGGAACGCGCCGAGCTCGCGGCCTGGTGCCACGGCGAGCTGTCGGAGGTCGAAGGCGCGCTGGGGAATCCAACAGAGCGCAGCGCACAGCTCGAGCGATCGCTGGCGATCCGCGAGGGACTTTGCGCGCGCGACCCAAGCTCGCGGGGCGCCCGCCAGCGGCTGATTGTCTCGCTTTCCAATTTGGGCGGCGCGCACTTGCAGTCCGAGGATTTCGCCGCCGCTCTGCCTTTGCTTGTGCGCGCGGCGGAAACCGGCGAGACACTGGTCGAGGAGTTCCCCGGCCTGCCCGAGTATCGCTTCAACTTGTCGGGCGTGCTGATCAACCTGGGCGCGATTCACTACCACGAGGACGACATCGAGCGCGCCCGGATCTGCATGCAACGATCCCGCGAGATCACGAGCCGCCTGCTGGAGGCCGAGCCGCAAAGGGCTGAGTACCGCGCGCATCTGATGGCGGCCTCGTCCAATCTCGTGGCCTTCGAGCTTCAGGAGCGGCGCTACGCCGCAACGCTGGAGCGCCTCGATGCGTTCGATGCGACCGTAGCCGAGCTGCTCGAACAATCTCCTGGGGAACTCAATCTGGTGCGCACCTTGCAAGTCAACACACTCAATCGGATCCGCGCGCACTGGGGTTTGAAACAAGCGGCGGCGGCTACGCGTGCCGCGGCCGGCCTGTTGAGCTCTGAAGATCCCAAGACCCTCTGCAACGCGGCCAATGAACTCGGCGCCGTGCTCGAATTCCAGGACTTGTCGCAGGCCGCGCGTGACGAAGCGGCTGGAACGATTCTCGACCTGCTCGAAGCCGCCAAACGACAGGGCGCCAGCACCGCGGACCTCATGAACATCGAGCCGCTGAAGTCCCTGCAAGACCATCCGCGCCTGCGCGCCTTGGTGCAAGAATAGATTTGCCGCGCTTCGTCAGGAGCTAGCTATCGAGAGGGTCACACCGCGTGGGGCCCCGGCAAGACCAGGAAGCACGCTGCAAGCGGTGCACGGCCGGAGCCTCCTCGGCGCCGCCACCGTGAGTGCATGATCAGGCGCTTGGAAGTCCGCACCTCTGCGTAGTGCACCGCCCGCGCCGGGGTGCGATGCTTTGGGAATGCACACCGTCGTCGTCTTGAACCACGATCAGATGGGCCACGGCGACCGGACCCTGGGGCGCAAGATTCTCGGCACGTTTCTGAAGAAGTCGATCGCACTCGGCGGCTTCGAGGCGCTCGTGTTCTACAACTCCGCCGTGCTGTTGCTCGCGCCCGATTCGCCGTTCCTCGGCGAACTGCGCGCGCTCGAGCAGCGCGGCATCGACCTGATTCCGTGCGGCACCTGCCTCGCGCATTTCGGCATCACGCCCGTGGCCGGCCAGGTGTCCGACATGGACACGATCGTGCGCGAGCTCGACCGCGCGGCGAAGGTGATCACGCTCTGATCCGCGAGAGCGGCGGTGTGAGCAAGATCCTCGGCCCTTCCGGACTGCCGAGCGAGCCTGCAAGACTCGCGCACTCACGCACCGGCGATGACCTCGCCTTCGGCGCGGGACACGAGCACGTTCTGACATCCGCGCAGCGCATGGAAAAAAATCTGCCGGAACGACCAGGCCAGATCCGGCATCCCCCTCCGCGGTGCTATCGTGAGCACATGATCAGGAGCTTGGAATTCCAGTACTTCGAGGAGTATCTCTCGAGCAAGCTCGAGAAACGCAAGTGCTTCCTGCCGTGAGCTGCCCGTGTCCTTGAACCCGCTTGCGTGGTTGCAGCGCCGTCCGCGTCGTACGGGTGGGCAGGCGTCTCTCGACATTCTGGACGAGCCCATCCGTTCAGCGTTGCGCTCGATGTACCGCAATGAACCGCAGCTCGGAAATGGCGAACTGCGCGAAATGGACACGAGGACACGGATCAGTCCGGAGCAAGGACTCTGGCTCTACAACACGTATCGAGAGTTGCAACCTGCGGCTTCGCTCGAAATCGGCATGGCCTACGGTTTCAGCACGCTGTTCTTCCTCGCCGCATTGGCCAAGAACGGAAGCGGCCGGCACACCGCGGTCGATCCCTTCCAGAGGAAAGAGTGGCACGGTATCGGGCTGCAAAAGGTGCAAGAAGTTGGTGCACAGCACTTCGAGTTCGTAGAAGCCTTGGGCACACATGTGGCCACCGATCTGGCCCGGCAGGGGCGAACTTTCGACCTGATTTTCATCGACGGCAACCACCGCTTCGACGACGTCTTGGTGGATTTCACGCTGTGCGCTGCGCTGCTCAACAAGGGCGGCGTTATCGTCCTCGACGACATGTGGATGCGCAGCGTGAAGACCGCGGTGGCGTTCGTACGCGCCAATCGCTCGGATTTCGAGCAACTCGTCACGGCGCAACCCAATGTCGCCGCGTTCAAGAAGACGTCCGATGACGGGCGGAACTGGGATCACTTCGAGTCTTTCCGCGTCGGGTAGCCGCCATGGATGCGTCGAATTCCCGCAAGCCGCGGCTAGCGCTTCGGAAGTGCGCTCCATTGGAATCTGCACGTCCAAGCGCCGGCGATCGACGGCGCGTTCAGCTGTGAGCGGGCACTGCTCGCGCCAAAATTCCACGCTGCGTCGACGCTCGAAGACTCCTCCCCTCCCCATCCTCAGGGGACAATGGCATCAGGCAGCTTTTCCGAGGCCTCACAGACGGGACCAGCGGAGCGGAGCCTTGGCAGCACCGCGAGTACCTACGCCTCGGAGCTCGCCGGAACTGCCCGCCACGAGCACAGCATTTCCGAGTATGCGTAGTATCGTCCGATGTGCCGGTAGTACGCGCGCCTGCGGCCGCCAAGTCCGGTGAACCAGGCCTTGACGCGCGCGTTGATCGCGCTCGGCAAGACCGTGAACAGGGGCCGCGGCCTCTGGATCATGCGACTGCGGCCCAGGCGGCGATGGTATTGCTCGTGGTACGCATCCGTCAGCCGCGCAGCGTCGTAGATGTGCACGACGGCCGCCTCGGGAACGTACGCGAAGGCCTGGCGCGTGTGCCGGCGAATACGCTGAGCGAGGTCGGTGTCTCCGGAGAGCCCGGCCGCCCCTGGGCCGAGGCGCTCGTCGAAAAATCCGACTCGCTCGAGCACCGCGCGCCGCACGGCCATGTTTGCGCCGGTCATCGTCCGGCGCTCGCGAGGCGCGGTCCCATAATCGATCGTCGGCAGCGTCTTGTAGAGCTGGGTCAGCGCGAGCCTGCACGGATCCGCGCGCACTTCGGGCGGCATCCGGATCCGGCCCTGGAATCCGGCATGGCCCTGCGTCTCGAACGCCCGCGCCAACCCGCGCGCCCAGTTCGGCTCGACAAGCACGTCGTCGTCGAGGAACGCCACCCACGCGCCGCTCGAGTTGGCGATCGCACGATTGAGGGCCCGGCTCTGCCCCGGCTGCGCGACGTGCATCGTGCGGAGCTTTGGCTGGCGCGCGGCATACGCTCTCAAGAGCTCCGCGGTCCCGTCGCTCGAGCCGTTGTCGACCACGACGACCTCGCGCAGGTCGTTCCACTCCGTCGCGAGGCTGTCGAGCATTGCCACCAGGTGCACGGCGCGATCCTTCGTCGCCACCAACACGGACAGCTCCGACGCGGGCATCCGGGCATCTTGGTGGCGGCCGGGAAACGTGTCAAGTCGCGCTGCGCTTGCCGAGCAGGGGTCTTCAAAGCTCGTCCCGCGCACGCACGGGAGGACCGCCAAGGGAGCGGGCGCCGTGCCCCGGTCTTTTGTGGTCGTTTCTCGCCCCGTCGGCATTGCGTGTGGGCCAGCGCCGTTGGATGCACGTCTTCATCACTCGCGCGATGGTCGGAACAGCGGTCTGCGTAGTGGATTGCTTCAAGTCGGCCGACATGTGGCTTGGAATTGGTTCACACCTCCACTGCTTGCCACAGCGACGTCTTCGCACGACGTCGCGTCGAGGCCGGCCGATACTGCCCCCTATGGCTGTGCAGAAATTCCGATTTAGTCGCCACGCGCGGCGCCTTTCTTCGGTCGTTAGTGGTCGCCTTTCCTCGAGGAGCCACTTGCCATGTCCTTCCAGCCCGCCTTCTGCCCGCTCGCAGACTGT
>JANMRV010000280.1:0-17211 GCA_031388685.1 Planctomycetota bacterium | reverse complement strand
CCTCCGGCGCGGTACCGGGCGCGTAATAAACGCCGGTGAATTACCGGGCACGGACGGATAACTCGGCGTTCAACACGCTCGCTCCTGCCGCGCCGCGTTCGGCGTTGTGGCCGAGGGCGATGAACTGGATGCCGAGCAGCGGGCAGGCGCGCAGGCGACCGATGTGCACGAGCATGCCCTCGCCCGCGTCGACGTCGCGGCGCGGTTGGGGGCGATCTTCTGTCGTGTGCACCACGATCGGCACGGCGGGTGCGCTGTGCAGTTTCATTTCCTGCAGCGGCCGCCAGCGCTCGAAGGCCGCGCGCACGGCGTCGACCGAGGGCGAACCGCGCAAGCGCACGCTGACTGCGAGCGTGTGACCGTCCTCGACGGCCACGCGATTGCAACTGGTCGACATCGCGACGCGCGCGGGCTCGATCGCTCCGCCGACCAGGCGTCCCAACATCTTGTTGGTCTCCACGCCGACTTTTTCTTCCTCGCCGCGAATGAATGGAATCACGTTTCCCAGGATGTCGAGGCTCGCGACCCCTGGATAACCCGCGCCGGAAATCGCCTGCATGCTCACGAGCGAAACGGCTTCGACACCGAAGGCTTCGTGCAGCGGCGCGAGCGCGAGCACAAGAATTGTCGAAGTGCAATTGGGATTGCAGACGATGCCGCCGGACCACGCGCGCTTCACGCGCTGACCGGCGAGCAACTCCAGATGTGCCGCATTGACCTCGGGAATCAGCAAGGGCACGTCGGCGTCGTTTCGAAAGGCGCTCGCGTTGGAAAAAACCAGCGCCCCCGCCCGAGCGAAGGCCGGTTCGACTTCCTTGGCCACGGGCGCGTCGAGCGCGGAAAAGACCACTTTCGACGAAACGTGGCTGGGATCCGCGGGCAACAGACGGCTCGCCCCGAAGCCCGCGTAGGCCCCGCTCCCGCCGCGATCCGCCAGGCGCCACGCGCAGGCTTCATCGAGGCGTTTGCCCACGTTCTTTTCGCTGGCGCACAGCTCTCGAATCTCGAACTGCGGATGGCGCGCGAGGCGGGCAATGAAGCGCTGGCCGACGACGCCGGTGGCGCCCAGGACGGCTACGGGAATCTTGGGGGAACTCATGCTGGAACAGGAATAGCTGACGGGAGCGGTGGACTTCCTCTAGAATCTTCGCCCGATTCCTACTCGGCAGGCCAAAGCGCCGCCAACGATCGATCCATGAGCTCAAAAAAGAACAATCCGCAGGACGCGCTGTCCGCGGAAATCGAAGCCGCCCTCAACGGCGTCGAACTGCAACGCCTCGACGACTCCCCCGCCGCGAGCGGGGCCGCCAAAGCCAAGGGCAAGGAAGCGCCCGCCGGCAGAAAGAACCAGCGCGGTCTGGTCCCCGGTCTGATCGTCGGCGTCCACGGCGACGACGTGATCGTCGAACTCAGCCCCACGCGCCAGGGCATCTGCCCGCGCTCGCAGTTCGAAGTCGAGCCCAAGGTCGGCGAGCGCTCGGAGTTCACGCTCGGCGGCCAAGATCCCGACGGCCTGTGGATCCTCTCGCGCCGCGAGTTGCAGGCCCTGGCCGCCTGGGACGCGATCGAGAAGGGCTCGCGCGTCGAAGCCAAAGTCACGGGACAGAACACCGGCGGACTCGAACTCAAAGTCGGACCTCTGCCGGGTTTCATGCCTGCCTCGCAGATCGGACTTGGTCGCGAGGACAATCTCGCCCAGTACATCGGCCGCACGCTCGAAGTTTTGGTCCTCGAAATCGATCCCGACCGCCGCCGCCTGTTGTTGTCGCGCCGCGCGATCCTCGAAACCGAACGCGAAACCGCGCGCGAGCAAAGCGTCGGTTCGCTCGCCACCGGCCAAGTGTTGCGCGGTCGCGTCACGCGCATCGAACCGTTCGGAGCTTTCGTCGATCTCGGCAAGGGAGTCGAAGGCCTGCTGCACGTCTCCAACCTTTCGCGCGGTCACGTCGCCGACCCCAACGACGTGGTCAAGAAGGGCCAAGAGATCGATGTGATGGTGCTGAAGATCGAGGACGGCGGAAAACGCATCGGCCTTGGAATGAAGCAGCTCGAAGCCGATCCGTGGCAAGCGATCGGCGGGAAGTATCAAGTCGATCAGGTGGTCAATGGCAAGATCGTGCGCCTGACGGACTTTGGCGCGTTTGTCGAAGTCGAACCGGGCGTCGATGGGTTGCTGCACGTTTCGGCCATGGCCAAGGAGCGCGTGCGCCGGCCCCAGGATTCGGTCAAGGTCGGTCAAGAAGTGTCCGTTCGCATCGTCACGATCGACGGAGCGCGCCAACGCCTTTCGCTCTCGCGCCTCGATCCGCGCGGAGCCCTGATCGGCTCGGAGGATTCGGTCGATAGCGCCGTGATCGACGAAGCGCTAGCGCGCACCCAGGCCACCAAGCCCCAGGGCACGAACCTCGGCTCGCTGTTCAAGAAGGCGCTGGACAAGAAGCAGTAACCGGTCGGCGGCCTGGGCTATGCTCGGGGCATGGCTCGGAACGCGATTGGGCGATTCCTCTGTTGCGCGACGCTTGTCTGCGCGAGCGTGTTGAATTGGTCTGCGGCTTCGAATGCGAAGCCTCCGAAATACACGGCCTACGAGCTTTCTGAACTGGCGGTCCTGGCGGATATCGTCGTCGCGGGTGAAATCGTCAAGGTCGAGAATCAGACCTTCGTACTGAGGATCGAGCACAAGATAGTTGGCGAGCCCCCGCAGCCGACTTTGCAGATCCAACGTTTTGAGGATTGGGCCTGTGCGCAGCGATGGGCCCCCTACGCCGTAGGCCAACGCGTCGTGGTTTTCCTCTCGAAGCCAAAGCGAGCCGGAGACTTCCCCGTGATCCTCAGCGGCGGTGGTGAAGGCGAGATGTCGCTGAACGGAACTGTCGTCGAACTCCGCATGTACGAACTCATGGGCGATTGCATGCCGTTGCCCGCTCCACAGGACAGATTGGTCAGCCGATCACGGGTCGAACTGGACGAACTCGATCGCGCGGTCCGAGGACTGCGCGAGCAGGTCGAATGGGAAATCGTCGAGCGATTGGGATATCGATCGTTTGCGGTTGCGAAGGGGCCGCGCATTTCGCTGGCAAGCTTCGAAGCGTTCGCGGAGAGCTCGCGCTGTGCCAGACACCTTTGCGCACAAGCGCGAAGAAGCCGGACTTGGACAGGGCCTCGCTCCTCACAGGGAAATCGGATTGCAGCCGGCGAACTCAAGACCCTGGTCGGCGCGAAGCCAGGCGCGGGAACCCTAGTCGCATCGATCGGCGACGTGGATGGCGACGGCAATGGCGATCTCGCGTGCCTCACGCCGAAGGTTCAGGGCAGCAGCGACGAAGCTGGAGCACTTTGGGTCCTTCTCCTCGACTCTGCCGGCCTCGTGCGCGCACGCACCCGGGTCGGAGCCGCGGACGGAGTTCTCTCTCGGGAGGTTCACCAGGGTCTGGACCGGGCAACCACGTTGATCGCGCTGGGCGATCTCAATGCTGACGGTACTGTCGATATCGCGTTTGGTTCGCCTGACGCGTCAGGTGCTGAGGGCGAAGCCGGCGCGGTCTGGGCTTTCTTTCTGAATCGTCAAGGACAGGTCGCAAGTTCCTCCAATCTTGGTTCCTCGCCTATCCTGCTGGAAGCGGAACCTGTGGAGCGCAAAAGCCTCGGCCGCGCCCTGGCCAACCTGGGAGACGTCGATGGAGATGGCAGGATTGAACTTGCAATCGGCGCCGAACTCCGAGCAAGTGCCCACGACCCGACCGGACGTGCAGTTTTCATCGCCTCGGTCAACCGAGAGGGACAGGTCACACGCGCCCTCCCGAGCGAGACTCGCGACGACACTTTCGAGCGGGGCATGCGGTTCAGCCCCGCGATGGCAAGTCTTGGAGATCTCGATGGAGATGGCGTCAGCGAGCTTGCCATTGGCGCTCCGGACGATGGCGCAGCGATCTGGATCACTTTCATGTTGGTTGACGGTCGGGCAAGGGATCGCCAACTCATCTGCTTTAGCGAAGGCGGCTTCGTCGGCGATCTCGCGGAGTCAAGCGGGTTCGGGCGCTCGCTGTGCGCGCCTGGGGACCTCGACGGCGACAGCGTGCCGGATCTCCTGGTCGGATCGGCGGAGGGAGTTTGGACTTTGCTGCTTGCGAGCGACGGCACCGTAAAGCGTCATCGCAAACTCGAGGACGGCCCGCGCGACATCGCCGACGCTACACACTTCGGCGATTCGCTCACGCTGATGCCGCGGCACGCCCCCACCGAGCCGATCATGATCCTCTGCGGCGGGACGAGAGGCAGCGGCGCGGCGGCGACTCCGGTCCTGTGGCGCCTGACACTCGGCCCCGACGGCACGCTGCGCCCCCGCTGAGCCCTACTTCGCCGGCTTCGCCACTTCGCTGACGGCCGCGCGCCCGCCCGAGACTCCGCCGGAAACGATCAGCGCCATCATCGTGCCACTCTCGAGGTCGACCGCGTGCACGCGCGCGCGCGGCACGAGGATCAAGAAGCCGCCGAACGAGAACGAAAGCGGCTGATACACCGCCACGTGATCGGCGAGTCCGACCGCATCCATCGACTGACGCGTCACAAACCCCAGGCGTTTGACCTGCGACGTCTCGCTCTCCTCGAACCACACCGGCTGATCGAAGCTCTTCTTCTCACCGACGAACGCATCAGTCAGGTCGCGGATCGACGAGTAGACCAACTTGATCAGCGGCAGGCGGCCGACCCAGCCCTCCAGGACCTTGAGGGCCTGCATCGCCAAGAAATTGGTCGCCAGGGCGCCGGCCAAAGTGATCAGCAAAACCGTGAGCAGGACCCCCACGCCGGGGAAATCCAGGAACTGCTTCAGCGGTCCGACCTTGCGCAGGCTGTCGACCCAGTCCACCAGTCGGAAAAAGACGTAGATCGTCAGGCCCAGCGGGACGACGACTAAAAGGCCGCGCAGGAAGCAACGAGTCAGGTGGCCGAGCATTGGAATCGCCAGGGTAGCGTGTGGCGAGGCTCCAAGCACGGCGTCCGCACAGCGATCACGCTTGCCCTTCAGGGTAGGCCGTCCAGATTCGATAGACTGGCTGCATGTTTCTGGCGGCGCTCAACACCGAGATCTTCAAGTACGTCATCTTCGTTTGCGCGATCCCGCTCTGGCTGCCGTTCCTGAAGGCGCTGCTCGCGGAGCTGAACGACGCACTGGCCTCCGAGGGCGGACTGTTCGGAAGGACGCCATCCTCGAAGGAACTCGCCTTCATCGAGCGCGACCCCAACCGCGCCAAGTCGCCGCTGGTCAGTCACGAATTCGACCCTGAAGACAAGCAGGCCGGCGGGCAGACCGCACGCCGACCGGCGGCGGGCGAAGCGCGCGGCCCGGCGCCCAAGACGGCTCCCCGCGGCGGAACTCAGGCGGGGGTCGGATTTTCGAAACCGCGCGGCGGGCGCGGCTTTTCGCGCAAGGATCAGGGCAGGCGCTGAGGCATTGTGCGGCGTCGAGCCGCTGCTTCGCGAGCGAAGGTTGGACGGGGATCGACCGACGCTGCAAGATCGTCGCGTCCTCTCTCCCCTCTGGAGCCCCCTTCCGTGAACCGTCGACAGTTCCTCGGAGCTATGACATTGCCCGCCGTGCCCGCCCTCGCCCAGCCGATCTCGGAATTCGAGTGGTCCAAACCGGAGTCGCTGCTGCGCATGCTCGAAGCTTTCGCAAGCGCGCCGGACGGTGATCCGGCGAAGGACGCGCGCAATGAAGATCTGTGGCGCGAAGTGCAACAGGCCTTCACCGGCGACCGCACGAAGATCAACCTGAACAACGGCGGCTGCTGCCCGTCGCCGCGAGTCGTGCAGGAAGCCATGGCGCGCCTGCTGGCATTTTCCAATGAAATGCCGACGCACAATCTGTGGCAGATCCTCGAGCCGCAGCGCGAGCCGCTGCGCCAGCGCATGGCGCGCCAATGGGCCTGCGATCCCGAAGAGCTCGCCTTCACGCGCAACACGAGCGAGTCGCTGCAGACGCTGCAGTTCGGCATGAAACTCGAGCGCGGCGACGAAGTCATCACCACGACGCAGGATTACCCGCGCATGCTGACGGCCTTCGAGCAGCGCGAACGCCGCGACGGCATCGTCACGAAGAAGATCAAGATCCCGGTGCCCTGCGAGGACGACGCCGAAATCGTGCGCCGTTTCGAGAGCGCGATCACGCCGCGCACGCGCATGATCCTGATGTGCCATGCGATCAACCTGACCGGACAACTTTTGCCGGTGCGCGCGGTGGTCGCGATGGCGCGCAAGCACGGCGTGCCGGTGGTCGTCGACGGCGCGCACACGTTCGCGCACCTCGATTTCACGTTTCCTGACCTGGATTGCGATTACTTCGGCACGAGTCTGCACAAATGGCTCTACGCGCCGCACGGCACGGGCCTCTTGTACGTGAAGAAGGACAAGATCGATTCGATCTGGCCCTTGTTCGCCGCGCCGGCGTCGATGGACAAGAACATCCGCAAGTTCGAAGAAATCGGCACGCACCCGGCCGCGAACACGCTGGCAATCGGCGAGGCGCTGACTTTTCACCAGGGCATCGGTCAAAAGCGCAAGATGGAGAGGCTCTATTACCTGCGCGAAGTCTGGACCAGCCGCCTGGCGAAAAATCCGCGCGTCAGTTTCAACACCAGCCTCGACCGGCGCTACTCGCTCGGCATCGCCAACGTGCACGTCGAAGGACTCGACACGGTGAAGTTGCAGGCGCACCTGTGGGCCAAGCACTTCATCTGGACCACGGTCATCGACCATCCTGAGTTCAACGGCCTGCGCATCACGCCCAGCGTGCAGACGACGTTGGAGGAACTCGGACGCTTTTGCGAAGCCATCGAGTCGGCGATCGCGACGGGCCTGCCGGCGTGAGAAGCTGGCCGGCCTTCGCCCTTTTGTCACTGGCGCTCGCCTGTGCGAGTCCGCGGCGCGCGCTGCACAGCGACGGAGCGCCCGCGCCGATCGGTCCCTATTCGCAAGCCATCGCGCGCGGCGATTTCGTGTTCGTGAGCGGCATGGTCGGCCTCGACCCCGCGAGCGGTGCACTCGTCGCCGGCGGCATCGAGCCTGAGACCGAGCGCGTGCTCGCGAACCTGCGCGCGGTGCTCGCTGCCGAAAAACTCTCCTTCGACGACGTCGTGATGGTCCAGGTCTATCTGCTCGACCTCGCGGAATTCGAAAAGTTCAACGCGGTCTACGCCAAGGTCGTCGGCAAGTGCGCGCCCGCGCGGGCCACGGTGCAGGTGGCCGCCTTGCCCAAAGGTGCGCGGGTGGAAGTGCAGTGCACCGCCATGCGGCCGTGACGCAATTGGGCTTGCGCGTCGGCTTCGACTACTGGCCCGCGGCGACCCACGCGCCGGGCATCGGGCGCTACTTGCGCGAACTGGTGCGAGCGTTGGGCGAACAGGAGGGCGGGCCGCGACTGGCCTTGCTCGACGTGGGCCCCGAGGGCGAGTTCATCCCGGAGGCCGCGCTGGGACTGCCGCGCAGCGCCGAGAAACTCATGCGGCGCACATGGCGCGCGCGGCGCGGCTGGCTCAGTTGGAGCGAACGCTGTCTGGGGCTGCGCGCGGAAAGTTGGCTGTCGAAGATCGACGTCTTTCAGCGCGCTTGGCCCCTCGGAGCGCCTAGCGCGCGCGCGCCGCAGCTGGTCGCGCTCGCGGAATTGCCCGCGGCGGATTCCAAGGCCGAGGCGACGCTGCGCGAGGCGCTGCAACGCATGGCCGCGGTGCTCGTGTTCAGCGCGCATGCGCAAAGCGAAGTTCAGCGCCGTTTCATGCTCGCGCCGGAAAAAGTCCAGATCGTGCCGGTGGGCTGCGATCACTGGCTGCGCGATCTGGGAGCGTCGGGGAAGCCGCGCGAACGCATGCGCTTCTTGGTGCTTGGAGCCGTGCGCGAAGGCAGTGGCCACGTCGAGATCCTCGAGGCCTTTCAACGCCTGCGCGGCCGCGGGCTGGACGCGGATCTGGTGTTCTGCGGACGGCGAGGCGACGAAGCGCCGCGACTGGAGAGCGCGCTGCGATCAAACGCCTTCAAGAGCGACGTGCGCTGGATCGATGAACCCGTGGAAAGCGAAATGCCCACGCTCGTCTGCGGCGCGAGTGTGCTCGTTCATCTGCCTCGCGAGGCGTGGACCGCGGTCACGCCGCTGGAGGCGATGTCGTTCGGTCTTGCAGTGCTGACCAGTCGTCTGCCGTGTTTCGTCGAAGCGCTCGGTGAACAGGCCGAATACGTGGACTCGGACCCTGCGGCGCGACCGGCCGCGGAGCTGGACGCAGCGCTTGATAGGGCGATCCTCAGCGCCTCGAATTCCGCGGCCATGGAACGCCGCCGAACTCTCGCGCGGCCATTCAGCTGGTCCGCGAATGCGCGCGCTACGCTCGCCGTGTACGAAGATGTGGCGCGCGAACGGCGCTCAAAACCCTGACGTGTCGTAGGTCCGAAAGGCGAGTACCACGGCGACAGCGATCGGAATCGCGATCAAGCACAGACGCAACGCCGGTTTGCGCGCGAAGGGCAACCATCCCAAGCACGGCGCAAGCGCTACCAGCGCGAAGAGCCAGTGCGAATACTCCGCTGAAGAAAATTCGAGGCTCGTGAAGGTGAGCGTGCAGAGCAGGACCGCAACCGGAGTGATCGCTCCAGTCATGCCGCTCGGAGAGGGCCGCAGCCAACAGGCCACGATCAACGCGCCGAGGCCCGCGGCAATCGTGCCGCCGATCTGAGCCAGCCTGAGGCTGTTCGCGAACAGGAGCATCGCCGCCGTGCCGCTGGCCATCATCCACAACGCGCCCGCGCCAAGTGCGGCCCCCAGGCGCGGGATCGCGGCGTGCCATAGAAAAAGCACCAGGAGCGGCACGCCGAAATAGAGCGCGCACTTTTGGAAATCGAGTTCACCGCCCTTCGGCCAAAGCACCTTGCGCAGCACGAGGTCGATCGCGACACCCACCAACGCGACGCGCAACAACCAGCGCACCGCAGGCGTCGTGACGCTGCGCGACTCGAGACCGGCCAGCGCGGCACACGCAGGAAAGACCCAGATCATCCACAGCCACGACTGGCGCGGCTGAAACTCCCAACCGAATAGCAGCCCGAAACCGGCTAGCGCCGCGAGACTGAGCGCAATCGCCACCGCGGACGCCGGCGCGTTGGTGTCGGCACGCGCCGCGCTCGTCGCCAGGCCCCAAGCGATCAGCAGGATCCCGCCCACCAGCACGGCTGGAACCAGCACACCGACCAGGAGATCGTGGGGGGTCATGGCTACGCTTGGGGTGATTGCAGGCTGGCCTGGCGCCGAGGGCCTCGGCGCCAAGCCACTGGAATTGCCGCGATTATTTGCCAGCCGTGCACTCGAAGCCGGCCATGACCGTGATCTCGTCTCCCAGCATGTCGAGCATGCCCTTCATGCCGAAGTCGGAGCGCTTGAACTTGAAGGTCGTTTCGAAACCGGCGATCTTCGTCCCGCGCATCTCGCCCGTGCCCCCCATTTCGACGATGGCGCTCACGGGTTGAGTGACGCCGTGCATGGTCATTTCGCCCTCGAGCTTCCAACGCTTGTCGCCGTCCTTCTTGATGACGGTCGAGGCGAAGGTGATTTCCGGGAACTCCTTCGCGTTGAAGAAGTCCGGGCTCTTGAGGTGGTCGTTGCGCCCGCCGTTGTTGGTGTCGATGCTCTCGACGGGGATCGTCACCTCGACGGTGGAGTCGCCGGGCTTCTCCTCGTTGAGCACGATCGTTCCGCTCATCTTGTTGAAGCGGCCGTAGAAGCTGGAAACGCCCGCGTGCTTCACCTTGAAGATGATCGAGGAATGCACCGGGTCGATGTTCCAGGTCGCGGCCGCGGCGCTGACCGCTGCCGGCGAAGATGAATTCGCGGCGACCAAGACGAGCGGAACGGCGAGCGCGGCGCCGGCGAGCAGCAGATTGAGTTTCATGGGTATGTGATAGGGAGTTCGGTTGTGGTCGGATTACTTCAGCTTGCTGACGGCGTCGACGACCGCTTTCATGTCGCGCGCTTCGCCGGTCTTTTCCTGCACCTGTGCGAAAGCGACCTTGCCGTTCTTGTCGACGACCACGGTCGCGCGATGACTGATGAAGCCCGCGGGATGCACGAGGTCGTACTTCTTCGTCACGTCGAGCAGCGGGTCGGCCAGCAGGTCGTGCTTGAGGTTGTGCGCTTTCTTCCAGGCCTTGTGCGACCAGGTTGAGTCGCGCGAAATGCCGACGACCAGCGCGCCGGGAATTTCAAAGGTCTTCTCACCCGAGATGCTGCAGTTCTCCTTCTCGCAGGTCGGGCTCCAGTCGAGCGGGTACCACAAGAGCACGACGTTCTTGCCGCGCTGATCGGAGAGTTTCCACTCCTTCTCGTCCTGGGTCTTGAGGGTGAAGTCCGGTGCCGTGTCGCCGACGTGAATAGCCATGATTTCGCAGCAGGTGGGTTGAGGAAGGGGGCGGGGCGCCGACGCGCGGCGCGCCCGCTGTGCTTGGGATTCTAGGGGCGGCAACTGTAGGACTCGAGCTCGCCGTCTAGAAGCGCGTTTCCGCCGCGATTCTGTCGATTTTTGCGGCCAGTACGAAATCGTTCAGGGAAAGGCCGCCGATCGAATGCGTCGAGATCGAGACCCAGAGCCCGCCGTAGGCCAGCTCCATTTCCGGGTGATGGTCTTCGGCCTGCGCCAGGGCGCCAATCCCAGACACGAGCTTCAGCAGGCCTGGGTAGTCGCGCGACTCGAAACGACGCGCGAGGCAGGGCCCATCCAAGACCCGCCAGGCCGAATGCAGTTCGGCCCGCAGCTCATCCAGCGCGGGTCCCACGAGCGGCGCCGTGCCACGAGCCAAGGGCCGGCAGTGTTGCTCGACGAGCGGAAGGTGCGTCACGACCGGCTCCGGGCGAACCGGGCGCGACGCAGGCGCACTCCTCGAGCCGCGCGAGGCACTGCCGCGAGAGGTTCGAAGAGTCGGCGCTGAAGGCCCGCTTCCATCAGTCCTTCGCCACAGGACACAGCCGGTCGAGTTCAGCCATCAACGCTCCATCGAGCCGCTCCTTCACCGCGAGCGCGCCGAGATTCTCTTCGAGTTGCTCTTGGCGCGAAACTCCGAGGATCACCGAACTGACGCGCGGATTCTTGAGGCACCAGGCGATCGCAAGCTGCGACAGCGTGCAGTTCAATTCCTTGGCGACCTTGGCGAGCGCGCGCACTTTCGCCAGCGCAGCCTCCGTGCGCGAGGCGCGCAGCCATTCGATCAAGTCCAGGCGCGAGCCCTTTGGAATGCCGTTGTCGTATTTGCCGGTCAGCAGGCCGGAGGCCAGCGGGCTCCACGTCGTCGTGCCCATTCCGTGGCGCTCGTAGAGCGGCTCGTACTCGCGCTCCACGCGATCTCGGTGCAGCAGGTTGTACTGCGGTTGTTCCATGGCCGGCGCGGCCACGTTGCATTCGCGAGCGAGGCGCACCGCCTCCGAGATCTGCTCGGCCGACCACTCCGAAGTGCCCCAGTAGAAGACCTTGCCCTGGCGCACGAGCACGTCCATGGCGCGCACGGTCTCTTCGATCGGCGTGTTCGGATCCGGGCGATGGCAGAACAAGAGATCGACGTAGTCCGTGCGCAGGCGGCCCAGCGAAGCGTTCGTGCCTTCGATGATGTGCTTCCAGGACAGTCCAAGATCGTTGGGGCCGTTGCCACCGTGGAAAATCTTGGTCGAGACGACCACGTCGCTGCGGCGGAAATCGCGCAGGACCTCGCCCATCAGACTCTCGGCGGCGCCCGCGGCATAACCCTCGGCGTTGTCGAAGAAATTGACGCCGGCATCGAAGGCCCGATGCATGATCGCGCGCGTCGCCGCAAAATCCGTTTGCCGCCCGAAGGTGATCCACGAGCCGAAGGAAAGTTCCGAGAGTTTCAGCCCGGATTTGCCCATGCGGTTGTATTGCATGCCGCTCAGTGTAGCGCCCTGACGTCGGCATTCCCCGACCCGCCCAAACGCGCTGATGCAGCGCGCGCGCCGCAAGGTCATGATGGCTGCCCCATGGCCAGCTCCCGCATCCCCCCCATCGCCTTGACCATCGCCGGATCGGATTCGAGCGGCGGCGCCGGAATCCAGGCCGATCTGAAAACGTTTGCCGCGCTCGAGGTCTACGGCGCCAGCGTGATCACGGCCTTGACGGCGCAGAACACGAAGGGCGTCTTCGGGATCCGCGACGTTCCGCCGGATTTCATCTGCGCGCAGATCGACGCGGTGTTCGACGACCTGAAACCGCGGGCGACGAAGATCGGCATGCTCTCGCGCGTCGAGACGATCCGCGCGGTCGGCGCCAGCCTGCGCCAACATCGCGCGACCAACATCGTGCTCGACCCGGTCATGGTCGCCAAGGGCGGCAGCGCGCTGCTCCATCCTGACGCGGTTGCCTGCCTGCGCGAGGAATTGATTCCGCTGGCCGATGTGTTGACGCCGAATCTTCCCGAGGCCGCGGTGCTGCTCGGTCTCGAACCCGTGGAAATTGCGAGTTCGCCCCAGGCGGCGTGCGAAAAACTTTTGGCCCTCGGCGCGAAGAGCGTCGTGCTCAAGGGCGGCCACGCCGGCGGTCCGAACAGCGAAGATCTTTTCTTCGACGGAAAGCAGTGGGAGCGCTTGCCGGCGCGCCGCATCCTGACCAACAACACGCACGGCACTGGCTGCACGTTTTCGGCGGCGATCGCGGCGGCCCTCGCTCACAAACTGACAGCGCTGGAAAGTGCGCGCGAGGCGAAGGCTTTCATCACGGCCGCGATCGAAGCCGGTTCACGCTGGCGCGTGGGCGGCGGCCACGGCCCGGTGAATCACTTCCACGCGCTGTGGAAGCCGCGCTAGTCGCGCGCTACTGCGCGACGCTCGGTTCCGCCGCGCAGCCGCCTTCGAAGAACGAAAGCCGGCCGAGGAACGTCGAGTTTTCTTCCGCGCGCTGGAAGTCCATGGCCAAACGCGGTTCCTTGACGCGCCACACTTCCGTGTAGCCGACGACGCGGCTCTTGAGCGGGACCAGCGGTTCGTACCAGACCAGATTCGGCATCTTGCAGCAGGCGCGATCGGCCATGGCGGCGCCGTGCAGCGAGATGCGTTCGGGAATCTCGACGGAGAATTTTCCGCCCGTGGCGAGCACCGTCAGCGGCGCGGCTTCGATCGCGACGATTTCGCCGAGCCCATCGTGGGAGCGCTCCTTCAGAAGCGACACAATGCTCACTTGTTGTGCCTTGCTCGCATTTTCGGAGACGTAGACAACGCTGCGGCGCGCTCCGTCGAGTTTCAGGTTCTTGTCGCTGCCCACCAGCGCCGCCGCGCACACGCCGGTCAGATCGACGCCCTGCGACGAACCGCTCTCGACCGAGATCGCGAGCATTAGCTCGTTGCCCTGAGTCATCAGCTCGCCGTTGTAGTGACAGGCGCCGGCAAAGACACTGGCCGAGCGCGCTTCGACGCAGTTGGCCACAAGCTTGATGTCAATCGCGGCTTGGTTCGCTTCGGCCGCGGGCGCAGGGCACTTGTTGCCGCAGCAGGGGATGTGACGGAATCCGAAGACGGCGGCGACGGCGACCGAAGCGACGGCGGTCGTGATCACGAGCGGAAGACTGAGGCTTGTCATGGCGTGATTCCTTGCGTGTGAGGTGCGCGGCGTCGCGCGCCGTTCACGATTCGAGTAGCGATTCTAGTTCAAACTGCGGGCTTGTCCTGGCCCGCCCGGCGAAAGCACGCGCGACCCGAACGGCAATCGGCCGGATCGACGCTTTCGTCGTCCGGGCCCAATCGCATCTGCGTCCGCGCGCACCAACAGTCGTTGCTGGCGTCGAGTAGATCGGCCGACTCCATAGCCGGTCGCTTGAGAAAATAGTACTTCTTCGTGCGAAGATCGCCGCAGAAGGGGCTGATCAGGTTCGAAAGGGATGCGTCCATGGTCGGCTCCTAGCGGCTGATCCGGGAAAATGCCCGCTCGATGAGGTTCTTGGTCAACGCCACCTTGTATTCATTGTCGGAGAGCGGCTCGGCCCGCCGCAGGGCGATTTCCGCAGCCTCCTTCCAGGCCGCGGTCTCGGGCTTGAGACCGGCGAGCTTGGCCTCCGCCGAGGACGCGCGCCAGGGAATCGGCGCGACACCGCCGAGGACCAGCCTGGCTTCCTTGATGTTGCCGCCCTCGATCACAAGGCCCGCGGCCACCGCCGACAGGGCGAAGTCGAAGGAGCCGCGCTCCTTGAACTTGATATAGGTGCTGCGCCAGCCCACGGCGGGCGCAGGAATCTTCACGTGGGTCAAGATCTCGTCGGGGGCGAGCACGGTCTCGCGCAGCGGATCGCCTTCGCTGGGCAGCGTGTAGTACTTCTCGAGCGGCAGCGTGCGGCTCGAGCCCTTCTTGACCAGCACGACTTCCGCTCCCGCACAGACCAGCGCCGGCGCGAGATCGGAAGGATGCACGATGTACGACGGGCCGCCGCCGAGGATCGCGTTGTACTTGTTCAGGCCTTCCTTCGAGAAGCAGACCGTGCCGCCCTTCTTCAGACAATTCGCGCCTTCGTGGCGGTAGTACCAGCAGCGCGGCCGCTGGTTCAGGTTGCCGCCAACCGTGCCGACGTTGCGGATCTGCGTCGAAGCGATCGAGTCCGCGGCTTCGGCGATCGTCGCGAGCTTCGATCGCAGCGGCGCGTGTTCCGTCAAGGCCGCGATCGTGACGAGTGCGCCGATCGAAACGTTGCCGGCCGCGTCGACTTCGATGCGATCGAGACCGGGCAGGCGCTTCAGATCGATCAGCTGATCGGGCTGTGCGAGATGGTCCTTCATCTCGGTGTAGAGGTCCTGTCCGCCGGAGACCACGCGGATGCGCTCGCGGTCCGCCGCGTTGGGCAAGAGCCCGAGCGCCTGGTCGAGTGTCGTCGGACGGATCAATTCGAATGCTTTCATTTCGCGCCTCCATCCAGAGCCAATGCCGTCAGACCGTCGAGCACTTTGTCCGCCGTGAACGGCAGCGAGCGCAGCCTGACTCCGCAGGCGTTGAAGATCGCATTGGCGATCGCGGAATGTCCCGGCGTGATCGCCGGCTCCGCCATGCCGACCACGCCGCGGCCGATGTCGTCGTCGTCGATCAGCGGCACGAGTTCCGGCATCTCCTGGCAACCGGCGATCTTGTAGTCGTTCAGATTCGCGTTGAGCATGATGCCGAGCTCCGCATCGATCACACGCTCCTCGTGCAGCGCATAGGAAAGCGCCTGGATCATGCCGCCGTTGAGCTGACTCTCGACCGCGCTGCGATTCAGCGGCAGACCGCAGTCCTGCACGCCGACCATCTGCACGACGGAAACGCGTCCCGTCGCCAGATCGACGCGGACCTTCGCCGCCTGGGCGCCGTGCACTCCATTCGAGGCCAGCGACGACTGCCACTCGCCGTCGGCGGAAAGTCCGGCCGTCCCGAGCGTTGCGCAAGCTTCCTTCCAGGTCATCAAGGCCTTGCCGCCGGAGGCTTCGACCAGCGAACCTCCGCGGAAAGCGAGTTCCTCGACCGGCCGTTTCGTAGTTTCGGCCAGGTGCTTCAAGAACGCCTGCGCTGCGTTGAACGCGGCGTCCTTCACTGCGGGAGCGAGCGACGCGGTCGTCGTGCTCCCGCCCGAAGCATTGGCGCGGCCGTACTTGGAATTCCCGATGTGCGCGCTGGCGGCTGCGAGCGGCAGACCGAATTCCTCGGCCGCAATCGCCGCGACGTAAGTGCGCGTTCCGTTGCCGAGGTCCTGGGTCCCGACGATCGCATCGAGCGCTCCGTCGCGTCCGATCGTGACCTTGACTTCGCACTCTTTGCCGCCGCCGCCGCCCCAAGTCGAGATGGCGAAGCCGATGCCGGTCTTCGTGCCGTCGGAATCGGCTTTGGATTGCGGCGCTGTCTTGTTGGCGTGTCTGGTCCAGCCGATGCGCTCCGCCGCGCGATCGAGCTGGCGGTGATAGACCATGTTCTCCAGGTTCTTCTTGCGCATCGTCAGGGGATCGATGCCCAGCTTGTAGGCCAGCTCGTCCAGCGCCGACTCCATCGCGAACGAGGCCTGCGGATGTCCCGGCGCGCGCATCGCGCGGCTGGAATCGGTGTGCGTGAAGAGCGAGCGCACGCTCGAACGAACACCATCCGAATCACTGACCTTGTAGATGTACGGCAGTCCGCTGAAGGAGCCGCCGCCCACTCCACCCATGCGCAGCGCTTCGCTCCACAGCGCTGTCAAAGTTCCGTCCTCCGCGGCACCTGCGCGAACCTTGACGCTGGCGGCCGAGCGATTGCCGCCGGCGAGGAACTCGTCCTCGCGCGTCAGCATCAGGTGCACGGGCCGCTTGAGTTCCTTGGCCAACCTGCACGCGGCAAGTCCCTCGGCGCCCAGTCCGAACTTCGAACCGAAACCGCCGCCCATGTACTCGACGACCGCGGTCACCTTGCCCGATTTCAGGCCGAGCGCGTCGGCTGCTTCATCGGGGATCGTGAACGTGCCCTGGGTCGAGGCGTAGACCGTGGCTTCCTCGCCGCCGCGAAAGTCCACGACGACGCCGTGGGTTTCAAGAGAACAATGGTGCTGCACCGGCAGGCTGTACTGCGCCTCGATCCTGGCGTCGCACTTCTCGAAGACCGCCTTGAACTTGTCCTCGTCGCCCTTGGTGCGTTCCTCGCCGAGGTTGCCGCCCTTGCACGCCTTGCCGGCGTCGGGTGCGAGCGCTTGTTCCTTGGTGACCGACCAGGCGAGCGGCTTGTACTTGGCCACGATCGCGCGCAAGGCATCCTCCGCGAGTTCAGGCGTCTGTGCGGCGACCACGGCGATCGGCTGGCCGAGGAATCCGGCCTTTAGCGCAGTCTTGTCGCCGATGGCCTGGGCCGCGACCACGCCCGGCAACTTGAGCGCCGCTGAGCAGTCGAGTTCGACCTCGGCGTTCGGCAACGGACACAGCAACAGTCGCGCATAGACCATCCCCGGCAGGCGTATGTCGTGCGTGTAGCGCGCGCGGCCCGTGACCTTCTCGGGTCCATCGACGCGCCGCAAATTGTGATTGAGCAAGGTCAGCGACTCGCGCGGCCCCCACTGCGGCCCGGCACTGTTCGTGCGCGTTTCCATCAGCGGCCTCCTTGCATTTTCAAACCTGCCTCGAGCGCGGCTTCGAAGACGCGCGGATAGGTTCCGCAGCGGCAAAGATTGCCCGAACACGATTTCTGGATCTCTTCGCGCGTCGCC
>JANMRV010000834.1:0-3034 GCA_031388685.1 Planctomycetota bacterium | reverse complement strand
GATGCCCGTGAGCGTCGGAATGCGCATCGAACGCGCGAAGATCGCGGCGTGACTCGTCAGGCCGCCTTCTTCGGTCAGGATGCCTTGCACGTGCTCACCCTCGAGGTTGAACATGTCGACGATCGACAGTTCGCGCGCGACCAGGATGTAGTCGCGCGGCGCCACGGCAGCGGCTCCACCGACGATTGGACTCTCGAGCTGACGCAACACGCGTATGGCGACATCGCGCAGATCGACGGCGCGTTCGCGCAGGGTCTCGCTCTTCACCAGACGGAAGATGCGATCGAAGTCGGAAATGACCTTCGAAATCGCGGCTTCGAGCGCCAGCTGTTCGTTGAGGATCAGATTCTCGACGTCCGAGATGAACACCGAGTCCTTGAGATAGGCGACGTGCGTGTCGAGGATCCGTGCATCGTTCGCGGAGACTCGGCCCGCCAGCCTGGACTTCAGACTCTTCAACTGCGCGCGCGCGCCGGACAGCGCCTGGTGGAATCGATTGAGCTCGGCTTCGACGCCGTCGAGTGGCACGCGCACCAGTGCCGCACGCGAGAGTTCGTGGTCCTTCAGATGCACGCGGCCGAGCACCAGGCCGGGAGCGACGCAGACTCCACGCAGCAGCAGGGCCGCGGGCGCGGGAGGCTCAGGTGCGGGGGCGGGAGCCTGCCCGCTGGTCAGAGCGGGCGAAGGCGCTGACGTATCCTCGCTGCCCGCCGGCGTGCTGCTGCCTGTGGATGTGGAACTCTTGGGCACGTCGGACATACGCGCATGTTACTTGCCCGGCCAGCCGAAAAAAGCCGCCGGCTCGCCGCGACAAGGCGGCGGCGCGAAGGGACAATGCCGGCCAAGCCCATGAAGTTCAGCCTGCCTTGCTCGTGCGTCCTTGCGGCGCTCCCCCTTTTCGCTCCGCAGTCCCCCGCGGGAACGGCGGGGCTGCTGGCGCCGAAACCCGCGCAGGCCGTTGCGCAAGCGCCCGCCTACCCGCCGGGAATTCCCAAGGAACTCTTCGAGATTGACCGGGTCATCGACGGCGACACGATCTGGATCCAGTACCACGGCCAGCAGGAGAAACTGCGCCTGATGTGCGTAGACACCGAGGAGAAGCTCGCGGTCGACACCGGCTCGGCTTCGAAGCCGGGAACGGTATTCGGCGAGTCCTGCGCGAAGTGGGCACAGGACTACTTCGCCGCCCTGGGCAGCGAGGGGAAGAAGCCCGGTGTGGGCATCTATTTCCCGGCCGGTCGCGAACAGCGCGACGCCTTTGGCCGCTTGCTCTGCCACATCATCCTGCCGGACGGAAAGGACTTCAACGTGCTGCTGGTCGAGGAGGGCAAGAGCCCTTACTTCAACAAGTACGGGAACTCGCTCGTCGCGCACGAGATCTTCGTGGCGGCACAGAAGCGCGCCATGTCCAAGCACAAGGGCATCTGGGATCCGGACACGAACGTCCCGCTGGACAAGACGGCGCCCAGCGTGCGGCGGCCCTATGAAAGTCTGTTGCCGTGGTGGGACGCGCGCGCCGATGCGATCGACGTTTTCCGAAAGCGCGAGCAGTCGGAGCCCAAGCTCGTCGCCGATGCGGAGAATCCGGCGAGTTTGAAGCTGGCGGCCGAACGCGGCGGCGAGGTCGAAGTCTTCGGCAGCATCGAACGATTGTTCGACGAGAAGAGCGGCGATTGGACGTTGCTCATGCGCGGCGAGGACAAAAAGGCCCAACTGCGCGTGCGGGTTCCAAGCGACAAGCGCACCGCCTTCGACAAATTGGACCTCGCTCACCTGAACGACGAAAACCGCCAGAACTACATCTGGGTGCGCGGCAAGATCCGCGACGGCAGCCGCGGGTTCGAACTCGACGCGCCGGATCCGGCGCAATTGCGCAAGGCACAGCCGCACTATCCGAAAACCGGCGCGCCGAAGAAGCCGTAGCTACTTCGTCATTCGCGCGCGCAGGTCGACGATCGCTTTCTCGAAGGCGGCCGCGCCGGTTTTCTCGCCAAGTTGAGTGGCGAGCGACAGTCCGGCTTCGGCGGCGACCAGCGCGCGTTCCAGTCGCCCGAGGTCCGTCGCGGAACGCACGATCACATCGAGGGTAGTGTATTCCGCCTGGAGCAGTCGCAGATCGTGATCGATCAAGTGCGCCTGGCTGGCGCAGTCCAACGCCTCCAGCTTGTGTCCCAGTTGCAGGTGGGCCTGCCCCATGACTCCCAAAGCCATGGCGCTCCCCCACCAGTCTCCCAGGGGCCGCGCGAGATCCAGCGACTCCGTGGCCTTGGCCAGCGCGTCCGCGTAGTTCTTGGCGCGCAATGCCTTGGATGCCTCGCCGAAAAGCGCCTGCCCGCGGCGGAAGCGCGTCTGTTCTTCGCCATTCCAGCTGCCGAACGACGACGCGTAGTCGGCGAAGATCGCGGTCGCAAAGGCTTCATCCGCCGCGCGAGCGCCACGCAACGCGCGCGACTCCATGGCGGCGATCGTCGCGGGAGGCGTGGCGCGATCGGCTTCGAGCTTGCTCAGGCTGCCTTCGAGGTAGGAATCGATCACGCCCAGTGCCTCGGCCGGATGGTCGCGCCAGAGCTGGACGATCCCCGCGTGGTCGTGCTTTTCGTCGAGCGCTTCGAACTTGACGCGCAGATCCTCCTCTGCGCTCGGGCGCGGGACGATGGCCAGGGGCAGCGCGGACAGACAACAGAGCAACATCACGTTCTCGAGGTGCATAGGGTTCTCCAGGCCAAAATCAGCCAGCGCGCCAGCGTCCTTCCACAAGGCCGCCCGGTCAAGCCTCCCGCGGCTAAGCTGTCGCCATGGGGAAGAAGAAAGAGGATCGACGTCTCGGCAAAGCGCAGGCCAAGGCCCGGAAGGGCAAGGCAAGCCGTTCCGCCGAGAAATCCGACTACGAGGATCGACATCACGAGCTGATGCTCGAACTCGTGCGCCTGCAGCGTCACAACATCGCGACCGACCGGCGGCTGGTGGTGATTTTCGAGGGCCGCGACGGGGCCGGCAAGGACGGGACGATTCGCACGATTACCGAGCACCTGTC
>JANMRV010000239.1:0-2755 GCA_031388685.1 Planctomycetota bacterium | reverse complement strand
CGCCAAGCCGGAGGCCCGGCGCGCAGCGCCGGAACGGTGGAACGCGCCGGTGCTTGCAACGGCCGAAACGGTGGGCTTGCGGCAAGCCGTGCCGCCGCCGGCCACAGCCCCGACGGGCGGGTTGCCGGGTTGCGAGTGCTGCCGGCGTTGAGCGGGTAGGCGCTGTGCACGCTCCCGGCGCTGCGCGCCGGGCCTCGCAACTGGCAAGTTTCGGAGTACCGAAACTTGCCAGTTGCGAGGTTAAGGGCAGAGCTGGGGGGGCATGTTCGTGCATCGGTGTCAGACACCGGGCATGGGTCACTTCGAACCCGTCCGACTCCACCAGGCGACGATTCGCGCGACCATCTCGGTGACCAGCCCGAATCCGACGATCTGCACGCCCAAGACATTCAGCGTGACCGCGATCAGGAAGAATTGTCGGCCGTAGAGTCCTCCGTTGTATCCCGCCAGCCTCTGGTAGACGGCGATCGCGAGCATCGACACCCCAAGCATCGAGCACAGCGCTCCGACGGAGCCGAAGAATCGCAGCGGCTCCCGCGCAAACTTCGTCATCGGCCGCGCATGAACCCGCCTACTCAGCTGTCCACGGAACCAAGTTCGCCAAGCGCACGCTCGAGGATCGAGGCCGCGATGTCGCTCGAGTTTTCGCGCAACGCGGCGCGCAGTCCGGCAGCTTCCGTGGCACTGTCGGGTGCTTCGAGCGCAGCGGCCACGCAGCGCGGGTGCACGGCGATCGGGCCGTTGCGCACCTGATTTCCGAATTCGACCGCGCGCAGGATCACCACCCGCGGCGCACCTTCGTCGATACCCTCGGCGCAGTGTTTGCACTTCGAGCGCGCGCTCGGCGCGACCTCGACGAACGGCGCGGTTTTTTTCTGCTTCTTTTCCTCGGCACTTTCGCGCGCGATTTCGCGCAGGCCCTCCAGCGGCGGAACTTCCACGCCCGCGTCCCAGGCCTTTTCCTCGTAGGCCGCTTCAACGTCCTCGATACGGCGCTTGGCGGCACACTTCAGGTGGAACCAGAGATAGCCCGAGCCGAAGGGGCCTTCGATCAAGATGCCCAGACGCAACGCGCCCTTGTCGATTTTCTTGCGGCAACCCTTGCACGAAGAACGCGCCGAGCGCGCGCCTTCAAGGCGGTAGGGCGGGAGTTGTTCGAGCGGTGCCGGAGCTGTCGGTTCGTCGGTCATAGTCTGTCTACTGCTTGGCCCTTGAACGGCGCGGCTTGGTCGTTTTTCTCGCTGCTTTCTTCGACGCGGCGGTTTCCATCGGCGCAAGCGGATAGCGGCTTTCCTTGCGCAGCGCGGGCGCGCGCCGGCGCACGTCGGCCATCAGCTTGGAGACCAGTTCCGCGCGCTTGTCGTACAGCCGATAACCGGCGGTATCGCGCAGATAGCCGCGCGCCGCTGGATGTTTCGCGAACAGCGCCTCGCGGCCCATGCGCTCGGCCCAGCGTTCGAAGCGCGCGCGCTTGTCGAGCAGCGCCTTGGTGATCAGCGGCATCACGATCGAGTAGTCGACCTGCATGCTCTCGCATGTCGAACGATAGTGATCCTTGTCGACCTTGCCCCAGGTGACCGCCTCGGCGGGCGGGCACGACGAAAGCGAGCCGTCGGTTACTGGCGCGCTGGTCAGTTGCACGTCGTAGAGATAACCCTGGATGTTTTCGAGGCCGAGCACCTGACTGAGCGCGGGCTCGGGCTGCAGGTTGAAATTCTTCGGCACGCCGCCGCCGAGGATCAGCGTGCCGAGCGCCTTGGTGTCGGATTCGAAAAGGCCCCAGCGGTGGTACGCGCAGCTCTCGAAGACTTCGCCGTGAATATCGAGCTCGAAGGCGTACTTGTCGCCACAGGCTTCGCGCAGCGCCCACAGCGCCATCGAATTGAGGAACACCGAACCGTCGCCAGGTGCGCCCACGAAAATCGGGATCGACTTGCGCGTGCACAGGGCCAGCAAGCCCTCGCGCGCGCCGTTCTGCTTTTCTTGGGCGGCATAGCGCTTGCCCAGCAGGTAGCGGAACTCCGGGCCGGTCATGCGACGTTGGAATTCCGGACAGGCCAGCACCGCGCGGATGAACTGGTCCTGGCCGAGCAGCACGTCCTCGGCGAAACCGACGTCGGTGACGCGAATCGTGCGCTCGTCGCGCAGCTGTCCGTCGTCGCCGAAGATCGCGACCTCGTGGAAAGGATGTTCCTCGGCGTCGTCGAGCGCGCGGTGGCCGTCGTGATAACAGACCGCGTCGGTGGTCGAGACCAGCATGAACCAGCCGGTGTCCAAGAGCGGCGAGAGCCAAGCGAAGTGCTGGCCAGAAACGGTCACCGGTCCGGCGACGGCGAGGGTCAACGGCAGGCCTTTGCCGACTGCTTCGTCGAGCAGGGTCCAGATGCGCCGGAGATAGGCGCCGCCGAAGGAGGGCAACGACTGCTCAAAGAGCTGATCGAGGCCCTCGGTTTCGGTCACCGGGCGCGTTTGCAGTTCGCGCGGCGCAATTTTTTCGCCCTGCCTGGACTTGCGCGGCGCGGCGCCGGGGCACGAGCGTTGATCCTGCCGGGTGGGGGACATGGGCGCAGAGTCTACGCGACTCGAGCGGCCTGCTCCACCCGGACTCGCTCACTTGCGCGCACCCATTTCGTGGGGGATGCTTGGCGGCTACAACCACCGACGGAGCCCCATGCCTGAATTCAATTCATCCTCCAAAGCCAAGTACTCCAAGCAGGATTACAGTCCCAAGCGCCGCATCGAGGGCGTCGAGATC
>JANMRV010000236.1:0-7942 GCA_031388685.1 Planctomycetota bacterium | reverse complement strand
CGCGCGGCGGCGAAGCGCGCTCAGCAGCGCGCGGATCTCAGCTCGTCGCCCGAGTGGAAAGCGTTTCAGGACGCACTCGACGCCGCGGCGTGTTTCGCGGCCGACCTCGACTCACTTGGCGCCATGGCGCGCGAGGCGCAGGAAGAACGCTCGTCGAGCCGCGAGGCGGAAGTCAATCGCTCGCTGGCCGGCTACGCGGGCCTGATCGCGGGCGAGAGCGCCGGCCTGGACGTGCGCGTGCGCGTCAAGCGCACGCCGAAGGGGTTGAGCTACGACATCGAGGATTCGGGGGGCGGGCGCGCGCTTTCGATCCTCAATCAGGCGTCGCTGAATGCGATCTCGCTGGCACTCCTGTTCGCCCAGGCCGAAGAACGTGCGCGCGCCGGCTTGCCGATCTTCGTCGTGCTCGACGATCCCGAGCAGAGCCTCGACGACGAACACCGAGTGGGCCTGGCCCGCGCCATCGAAAAGATCGGCGCGATCTGCCCGGTGATCGTGGGCCTGACTCCCGGAAAACTCGCCGACTGGCTGATGGCGCGCAGCGCCCTGCCGCGACGGGCCATCCGGCTCGCGCCGCGCGACGCGAAAGCAGGCGTGCAGATCGAAGCGACGGAGGAGCGATGAAACTCGAAGTGCACGAACGTCTGACCGGGCTCTCGGCGAGCGCTGGCAAGGAGTACGGAAAGCTCGTGCAGAAGCTCCTGGCGATCGCGTTCCTGGAAGCGGGCGCGGAAAGCCTGACCGATCGCAGCACCCAAGGCATCGATCTCGAACTGGCGCTCAAGGGCAAGTCGCGGGCGATCGAAGTGAAGACCAGCGAGAGCGGAGCCGTTTCGCTCGGCAAGAAGGATCTCGAGGGCCTCGCCGCGCGCGAGGATGGCGGAGCGAAAGCCTACATCGCCGTGCTCGGCAATCGATTCCTCGACGAATGGACCTTCGCGCGCTTTTACCGCGGCGAGCTGCAGCCCCAGCAGAGCTACTCGATCACGCAGCTGCGCCCCTATCGTGATCACGAACTCGAGCGCGCCATCGCAAAGACTTTTCCGGAAGCCGTGCTGAAGCACGCCGACGCGGCGGCGAGCCGCGGACAATCCGCGCTCGACGAAGTGCTGACTAGTTACCCGGCCTATCGCCGCGCGTAGCACGAGGCTTCGCGGACGATCGGCCGTGAAGCGGTTTCAGGCGTTCGCGCGATTCTCCAGCCAGCGCAGCAAGAGTCGCACACCGACGCCTGAGCCCTGAGGTCCGCCGACGTAGTCGCGGTTGAGTCCGCCCCAGGCCGTGCCGGCGATGTCCAGGTGCGCCCACTCGGTGTCGCCGACGAAGTGCGCGAGGAACGCAGCGCCCGCGCTCGAGCCCGACCCCGAACCCTCGGCGTTGATGTTCTTCAGATCGGCGACCTCGCCCTTCATCTGGTCCTTGTGCACGTCGAGCAAGGGCAGCGGCCAGAGCCGTTCGAAGCTGTGCTCCCCCGCCGTGCGCAGTTCCGCTTCGAGTTTCGCGTTCGACGCGAACAGTCCGCTCAGTTCGTGGCCGAGCGCGATCACCACCGCACCGGTGAGCGTGGCGAGATCGATCATCGTGTCCGGCTGGATCTTCGCCTTCGCATAGCAGATCGCATCGCACAGGATCAGGCGGCCCTCGGCGTCGGTGTTGAGCACCTCGATGGTCGTGCCATTCATCGCCGTGATCACGTCGCCGGGTTTGACCGCGCGGCCGTCGGGCAGGTTTTCGCTGGCGGGCACGACGCCGTGAATCTCGAAAGGCAGATCGATGTGGGCCAGCGCGTGGAACACGCCCAGCACCGCCGCTCCGCCGGACATGTCGTACTTCATGTCCCACATCTTCGACGCGGGCTTGATGCTGATGCCGCCGGCGTCGAAGGTCAGGCCCTTGCCGATCAGGGCAATCGTGCCCTTGGACTTCGACTTGGGACGATAGATCAGGTGCAAGAGGCGCGGCGGTTCCTCGCTGCCGCGTGAAACGGCCAGCAGCGCGCCGAGCTTGTTGGCGCGCAGTTCCTTGGTGTCGAGTACCTTGGCCTTGATGCGCGGCGAACGCTTGGCCAGCGCGCGCGCGCACTCGGCCAGATGCTTGGGCGTCAACTCGTTGGCCGGCGCATTCTGCAGATCGCGCGCGTACAGGTTGGCTTCCGCCAGCACGCATCCATGCTGCGCGCCGCTCAGAAAATCCTTGCCAGGACCGGCGAGCACGGCGGCGTTCAACTTGCGAACCTTCGGCTTGGTCTTGAAGCGCGTGTAGCGATAGCCGCCCATGATCGCGCCCTCGGCGAGAGCGCGACCCGCGATCGCCTCGCCGCCGAGGCTCTTGGCGAGTTTCGAGTCGCACCACAGGGTCGCATTCTCGCAGTTCAAGGCTTCCGCGCGTTGCAGCGCGAGCGCCGCGACGCGCCGCAACCGCTCGACGCTCCAATCGGCGCTCTTGCCCAGGCCCACGAAAAGCACGCGCACGGCGGGCCCGCTCAGTGCATCGGCGAGGCGAATGTCGCGGAACTCGCCGCGCAGGTCAGCGAGCGCCGTGGCGTGGACTTCGACGGCAGCGGGCAGAGCGGGTTTGGCGCGTTCGAAATGGAACACGACCAAGAGTTCCGTCCTGGCGAGCTTGGCTTTCGTGTCGACGATGGTGAAATTCATGCGGTATTTTGGCTCAAATTCGTGTCGCTGTGCGGAACGCGCTGGAGCGCCGTGGGCGCCGGCTCACATGTCGATGTACTTCGGTCCCCCGCCGCCCTCGGGAACGATCCACTGGATCACCTGATAGGGATCGGCGATGTCGCAGGTCTTGCAGTGCACGCAGTTGGCGAAGTTGATCACCGGGCCGGCCTTAGGATCCTTGTTCGCGGGATGACCGGCCGGCCATTCGTAGACCGCGGCGGGACAGAAGTGCTGGCAAGGATTGCCGTACTCCACCGTGCAGCGCTCGACGCAGATCGCCGGATCGCTGACGACGAGGTGCGCGGGCTGGTCTTCCTCGTGGATTGCACCCGACCAGTAGACGTCGGTGAGCTTGTCCATCGCGCTCGTGTCGTTGTACTCAGGCCTGGGCAACTTCGAACGCTTGCCCGAGCGCGCCAGCGTGCGCGTCGTCGACGCATCGGTGTGGCCCTTGCGATGTTTGATGAAGCCGCGGCCTCCAGTGACGAGTTGCGCGCCCGCGTCGATCACCCCGGCGAAGAATCCGTGTTCGAAGGCCTGGTGGAAATTGCGCACGCGCCAGAGTTCCTCGCGCGCCCAAGAACTCTCGAACAATTCCGTGTAGCGCGCGAGTCCGGCCGCGGAAGTGTCGTTCTTCGCCAGCCCCTCGGCGATCGCCTGGGCGGCGAGCATGCCCGACTTGATCGCAAGGTGCACACCTTTGAGCCGCGCCGAGTTCAAAAAGCCCGCGCTGTCGCCCACGATGCAAAAGCCGTCGCCCTGCAGGCGCGGCATCGCGAAGTAGCCGCCCATCGGGATCGCCTTGGCGCCATAGCGCAGCACTTTTCCGCCCGCGAGCAGTTCGGCGACCGCGGGGTGACTCTTCCAGGCCACGAACAGTCCGTGCGGATCGAGCTTGGCGTCGTGGTGATCGAGGCCGACGACGAAACCGATCGACAGACGGTTCTCCGACAGACCGTAGATCCACCCGCCGCCATATCCGTCCGTGCCCAGCGGCTCGCCGAGCGTGTGCATCACACGCCCCTTCAGCGCTTCCGCGCGCGCAGCCGGCAATTCCCAAATCTCCTTGATCCCCGTGGAGTACGCCTGCGGGTTGTCCGGCCTGGAGAGCGAAAGGCGCTCGATCAGATGTTTCGCCGAACTTCCGCGCGTGCCTTCGGCGAAGACCGTGACGGCCGCGCGGATGTTCATGCCCGGCTGAAACGTCGACTTGGGCTCGCGATGTTTGTCGATGCCCGAGTCGCGCGTCTGAACGCCGACCACGCGCTCGCCCTCGAACAGGATTTCCGCGCCGGCGAAACCGGGAAAGACCTGGGCGCCGAGCGCCTCGGCCTGATCCTTCATCCAGCGCACCACGCGATACAGACTGATGATCGAGTTGCCGTCGTTGTGCAGCGGCGGCGGCATCAACGCGCCGCGCAACGTGTGACTCTTGCCGTTCGGCCGCAAGAGCAGCATGCAGTCGTCGACGACCGGCGATTCGACCGGGCAGCCCTGCTCCTTCCAATCGGGGAAAAGCTCGGCCATGCCGCGCGGATCCATGACCGCGCCCGAGAGGATGTGGTAGCCGACCTCCGCCGCCTTCTCTAGCACGAGCACGGTCTTGTCGCTCTGCCCCGCCGCAGCGAAGCGCCGGCGCAATTCGATGGCGCAGGCGAGTCCCGCGGGACCGGCGCCGACGATCAGGACGTCGACGGGAAAGTCCTCGCGCTCGATTTTCTTGACCTGCCAGGAGACTTGGGGACCTTCGCTCATGGGATCCTCGGAAAAGGACTGCGCAGGATAACGACTTGCCTCATGGCCTGTCGCCGATCCAGGCCGCGCCGCCGGGGTAGGACTCGCGCTTCCAGACCGGCAGAGAGAGTTTCAGTTCGTCGATCAGGAAGCGGCAGCCCAGAAAGGCGCTGTCGCGGTGCGGACTCGCCACCGCGACGACCACCGCGGGCTCGCCGATGGCGACCGTGCCGCTGCGGTGCACCACGAGCATGCGCAGGCGCCGCGCGGGCTTCGTTCCGTCGCTGTCGCCGAACTGCTCGCGACAGCGGACGAAGATCCGCGCCATCTCAGGCTCCAGCATCGCCGCGTAGGCCTCGTATTCGAGTTTTTCGACGCGCTGCCCGCGGTTGTTGTCGCGCGCGAGTCCGCTGAACAGCACACACGCGCCGAAAGCCGGATGCTCGACGCGCCGCTGGCAGGCGGCCGGATCGATCGCCGTGGACGACAGCTCGAACACTCCGCGCTCGAGGAGCTCGTCCTCGCCGGAGCCGCCGGACACCGGCGGGATCAGCGCAATTTCAGCGCCTTCGAACAGCGCTGCCGTGTCCTCCGCATACGCGCGATCGACCGCCACGCGCACGTGCGCGAGCGATTCCAGTTGGGGCACGCGGGCTTCGAGCACGCGCTTGAACCCGGCGACATCGCAGGCCGCCGGCAGTTCCAGTTCGAGTTCGCCGGCACCCGCGCGCTCGCGCAAGCCGGCGAACAATCGCACGCGGACGCGCACGTGAATCAGAACGGAGTGTCGTCGGCGTCGAGGTGGGCGCCGCCGGGAGCGGAGTCCGCCATGCCACCCGCGTAGCCGCCGGCTGCGCCGTCTTCCGAGCTCGAACTCGGTTCGCGCGCGCCGCCCGCGCCGACGAATTGCCAGTCGTCGCCCACGACGTAGAGCTTCGAACGCTTTTCACCGGACTGCTTGTCGTCCCAGGTGTCCAGGCGCAGCGAGCCCTCGATGAAAGCAGGCTTGCCCTTGTCGTGGAACTTGGCGAAGGCCTCGCCGCGCTTGCCGAAGAAGGTGATGTCGACGAAGGTCGCTTCTTCCTTCCACTCGCCTGACTGATCCTTGAAGCGTCGATTGACCGCCAGGCCGAATTTGCACACCGGCGTGCCGCCGGTCGTGACGCGCACTTCGGGCTTGCGGGTCAGGTTGCCCATCAAGATCACTTTGTTGTAGCTCGCCATGTCTCGCCCTTTCGAGTTGTTGAATTCGGTCCTGCCAGCGATCCCTAGGCCACGCCCGGGAGCTTGGAGCCGAGCGGCAGTCTAGCAATCCGCGTCGGCCCGGTCGACGCGAGCGTTGCCTCTGGCGCCACGCGGCGTGAAGACTACGATGCGGCGCCCGAGCGGGAATTCACTCCGCCGCATCACCCACCAGGAACACCTCACGATGGCCAAGAGCGAACCGAACGCAAAGCCCCGCCCGTTGACCGGCCGCGAACGCCGCCAACATCCGCGCGCTGCTGCGGATTGGCCGCTGGAGATTGCCTTGACCAGCGGTCCACGGCCCGGCCTGGTGCAGGCGCGCGTGCGCGACGTGTCGCGGGCCGGTGTCTCGTTCTACGTCGATCGCCCGATCGCCATGATGACCATGCTCGAGCTTTCGCTCGAGTTGCCGACCGCCAAAGGCCGCGCGCGCGTGCGCGGCAAGGGCGCCGTGGTGCGCTGCCAGCGCATCAGCGCCGGCGTCGAACACTTCGAGGTCGCGGTCTACCTGCACGAACTGAGCGAAGCCGATCGCCGAACGATCGACGAGCACGTGCGCGAGTGCCTGGGAGCCGGCGCAGCGCTCCCCGACGACAATTGATCCGCGAGCCGGACGCGGACGGTCAGAATTCGACTTCGAGAATCCGCGGCAGCTTGGCCAGGTCCTTGTGAATTTTTGCCGGACGGTTTCGCGCGCGCGCAAGTTCTAGTGCGGCGGCGGACTGGTCGTGTCCGATCTCGATCAAGAGCACGCCGCCGGGGGCGATCAGCGCGGGCGTTTCCTCCAGCAAACGCCGCAGCCAGTGGTGCGGATCGCCGGCGGGTGAGAACAACGCCAACTCCGGTTCGTGATCGCGCACATCGGCCGCCAGTGTCGGCTTCGCTTCGAACGCAATGTACGGAGGATTGGAAATCACAAGCTCGAAGGGTGCCTGCGCGCGGGCGGCGAGCGCGCCGTCGCCTTGAATGAATTCAACGCGCTCCGCGGGCACGCGCAATTGCAGTGCATTGGCGCGCGCAACCTCGAGGGCAGCTGAGGAGATGTCGACGGCCACGACGCTCGCGCCAGGGATTTCTAGCGCGAGCGAAAGCGCGATGACGCCCGATCCCGTGCCCACGTCGAGACAACGCGGCGAGGCAAGGCCGCGCGCGCGCACGAATTCGCGCGCTCGATCGACCAGCAACTCGGTCTCGGGCCGCGGGATCAACACCGCCGGTCCGACGCTGAACGTGCGCGCGTAAAACTCGCGCCCTCCTGTGATATAGGCGATCGGCTCGCCACGCGCGCGACGCGACAGGAGGCTGCGGCCGCGGCTGACTTCTTCTGCGGAAAGCGGCCGCTCGAGGTCCATGAACAGTTTCAGGCGCTCGATGCCGAGCGCATTGGCGACGAGCAATTCCGCTTCGAGCCGAGCTTGTGCAAGACCCTTGCGCGTCAAAAACTCGCGGCCCATGCGCAACATGTCGCCCGCGGTGCGCGGCACCGATTCCGCGGCGGCGCCGGTGTTGGGTGTGGCCTTGGACATGGCTGGGTTGTTCGCGAGCGCGCGCGAGGCCCGAGTCGCTCAGAGCTGCGCGATGCGCTCTTCGCGGTCCAGCGACTCAAGCCCTTCGATCGCGCCGTCGAGCTTACCGGAGAGCACCTGCTCGAGAGAAAAGTTCTTCTCGAGGCGGTGATCGGTCATGCGATTCTGCGGCCAGTTGTAGGTGCGGATGCGCGCGTTGCGGTCGCCCGAGCCGACCAGGGTCTTGCGCATCAGCGAACGCTCGTCGTGCACGCGCTGGCGCTCGGCATCGAGCAAGCGCGTGCGCAAGACTCGCATCGCGCGCGCGCGGTTCTTGTGCTGGGATTTTTCATCCATGCACACGACCACCGTATTGGTCGGGATGTGCGTGATGCGCACCGCCGACTCGGTCTTGTTGACGTGCTGGCCGCCCGCGCCGCCGGCGCGCATCGTGTCAATGCGCAGGTCCTGGTCGCGGATCTCGAGGTCGACCTCCTCGGCCTCGGGCAACACCGCCACCGTGGCGGCCGAAGTGTGGATGCGGCCCTGCGCTTCGGTCTGCGGCACGCGCTGCACGCGATGGCCGCCCGATTCGAAACGCAATTTCGACCAGACGCGCTCGCCTTCGACGGCGAAGATGACTTCCTTGAAACCGCCGACTTCCGAGGGCGTGGCTTCGAAGAGCTCGATGCGCCAGCCCTTCGCGTCCGCGTAGCGCTGGTAGATCTTGAACAGGTCGCCAACGAACAGGCTGGCTTCGTCGCCGCCGGTCCCGGCGCGCAC
>JANMRV010000831.1:0-14841 GCA_031388685.1 Planctomycetota bacterium | reverse complement strand
GCGCGGTAAGCCAGCACCTCCAGCGTATTGCGCAGGTGGTACTCTTTCAGACCGCCCAGCCGGCCATCGGTCTTGAGTTGGTCGAGTAGCGGTGGCGGGGCACCCGCCTCGCGGCGCTGAGCTGTCCAGCGCCACCAGCCTGGTCGAGACCGGGTACGTCGGCGAGCCCGTCGAGAGTCTTGTTCGCGGCCTCTACGCCCACGCCGGAGCCGACTGTGCCCGCGCCGAGCGCGGCATCGTCTACCTCGACGAGATCGACAAGCTTCGGCGCGCCCAGGAAGTGTCGCGCGACGTTTCCGGGGAAGGTGTCCAGAACGGCCTGCTCACCCTGCTCGACGGCCGCCGCGTTCCGGTGCGACGCGACATGCCTCAACCCGAGGTGGACAGCGCGCGGATCCTTTTCGTGTGCACGGGCGCCTTCGTCGGCCTCGAGCAGATCGCCGCCGCGCGCGAAGGCCGTACGTTGCGCGTCGGCTTCTCGGAAGCAGTCTCGAGCAGCGCGCTCCCTGCGCCGGCCGAACAGATCGCACCCGAGGATCTCGTGCGCTTCGGACTGATCCCCGAGCTGGTCGGACGTTTTGCGACGATCACGACACTCATGGCGCTGGAGCATGAGGACCTCGTGCGCATCCTGACCGACACGCGTGGCTCGGTGCTCGCGCGGCAGCGCGCCTTCTACCGGCTGCACGGCCTCGAGCTCGTGGTCGAGCACGAGGCGCTGGCGGCCATCGCCGCTCGAGCTCAAGCCACCGCGACCGGTGCCCGCGCGCTCGCGCGCGAGTTGCTGACCTGTCTGCGCGCCACGACGGCGCGCCTTCCGGAACTCGTGGGCGAAGGGGTCGGCCGTGTGTGCGTGCACGCGGGCTGCGTTAACGCCGGCGAACTTCCGCGCCTCGAGCAACGCAACGGTCCGAATGCGCAGGAACGCGTGCGGCGACTGCGCGCCGCCGCACTGGGCCGTCCCGCGCCATTCGCGGAGCCGTTGTCACCGGCCATTGCGCGGCAACCGTTCGATCGGATCGTGCTCGAGCGCCTGGGCTGGTCGCGCGGGCTGCCCGCGTCCAGGCTGTGGTGGAGCGCGGTCGAAGCACAAGGAGACAACTCGCCAGGTGAGCTGCTCCAGCTGATCGAAGAGCTGGCGCGCACGCGCATGACGATCGACGGCTTGCACGCCGCTTCGCAACGCGCGGGAACCAGCGACTTGAAGGCGCTCGTGCTGTTCCTCGAATTCGAACGCCGGCGCCGTCAGGCCGAGGTCGATCGCATGCGCAAGGAAGCGCGCGCAGAAGACTCCTCGACGAGCGAAGATGGCGGCACTTCACCGGGGACTGACACGCCGCAGTGGGATCCCTTCTGATCCTGCGAGGGCCTGCGGCGATCGATCGGCATACAAGGATACGGTACCAGACTCGGCTTCGACATCCGGGACGCGATCGAAGGCCGCGGCTAGGGTCGAAGGCGAGCCGGGGTCGTGCAGCGCTCTGAGATCAAATCACCGCATCGCGACCTTGACGCACTTCGCTGCGTTCCACAATATTCGTTTTTCCGATCTACCCACAACCGAAATCATCCCATGGTCAAGCCGAACGAAGTCAAAGGGCAAACGAAGACTGATGCAAAAGCCGCCGACCGCCACGCGCCGGTGCGGCCTGACGCAGACGCCGCACTGTGGGCGCGCACGCTCACAACCAAGCGGGTGTCCGAGCTGTTTAAGACTCTGCCGGGCCTGGACGGACACTGGAAACAGGTGCAGGCCGAGGTGAACGCGGGCAACAAGTACTTCACTGAAAACAGCAAGACCACCGAAGAAGGCAAGAAGCTGATCAAGTTCATCGGCGACGCGGTCGTCAAGGCGGCGGAGAGCGCGAAGTTCGACTTCCCGGCGCAGCAACTGAAGTTCACCAACGACACAGGTTGGCTCAAGATCGAACGCGCCGCCGGCAAGGTGAATGTGAAGTCGCGACCCTAGCCCTTCTCGGAAGCCTGGAAGGCACGCCGCGGCGAGGCGCAACGGGCGACCTCTGGCGAAAAAGACGCGCAGCGTGCGCGCGCCATTTTCTCGCGCGGATCAGATGTAGTCGCAGAAGCGCACTCGACGCCCGGCACGCGATCCGACGCCGCGGGCAAGTGTCGAAGGCGAGCCTGGTACGGTATCGCGGTATTGCGCTCACTTCGCGCGCTTGTAGTCGCCCTCCATGAACGGCATCCAGCTCTTGCCGTCGTCCATCGAAGTATCGATCTTGAACGTGTAGCGGTCGGCGCCTTTCAGCGAGTAGACGTAGCGCATTTTCCCGTGCGGCGTGTCGCTCTCGAAGACGAAGTCCGTGCCACGAAATTGTCCGGCGGTCGCGGTCGGCGGCGGCATGCCCAGCGAGTCGACCCAGTACCAGAGGTAGCGTTTGCCGAAGGTGTCGTAGCCGATGACGCTGTGACCGTGGAAGCTGGGCTTGCCGCCGACTTCCTGGTGGTAGTCGGCGAAGAGATAAAAATTGTCGGCGGAAATCCGCGCGTCGGTGAACCCGATCGACTTGCCGCCCGGCCCCATCGGACCTGGGTGCATGATCTCTTCACCGACCCACTTGCCGGCGAGTGTTTCGAGTTGTTTGTGTTCCGCTCCGGGGCGAGGCATCTGCATTTCCATGGCGAATGAAATTCCTGTAACGGTGTGCTTGATGGGTCGGGTGCAGTACGTCGATCGAGGACTGCTGCCGGTTGCTTGGGGTCAACGGGAGCACGGCGGCGGCGCAGAGTTATGCGCGAGCATACCGAATCATGCAATGTTCGCGCCGAATTCGCCCTGGAGTCGAGGCTCTCCGCATCCCCCCGCCGTAAATGTCCGCGCGACCGTTTCCTACAAGTTCCTCTGCCAGTACCCGACGTCGCGCCACTGGCCGAACTTGAAGCCGACTTCGCGGAACAACGCGGTCTTCACGAAACCAAATCGCTCGTGCAGCCGAATGCTGGCCTCGTTCGGTGTAACGATGCCGCCGATCAACGTGTGGTAGCCGGCTTCCTTCAGGCGCGCGATCAAGTTTTCATAGAGCGTCGAGCCCACACGCTTCGCGCGATTGTCGTGCGCCACGTAGACCGTGCTTTCGGCGGAGTAGCGGTAGGCGCTGCGCGCATTCCATTTCCCCGCGTAGGCGAAGCCCACGACGACGCCTTCGACTTCCGCGACGAGCCAAGGCAATCCCGCGGCCTCGACGTTGCGCATGCGCGCCGCCATGTCGGACTCGAGTACCGGATGCTCCTCGAACGTGATCGCCGTCGTGAGCACGTAGTGGTTGTAGATGTCGATGACGGCGTGAGCGTCTTCGGGCCTGGCGATGCGTACGTTCATGCTCGAGGCTCGCAGCGGACTTCCGTCTTGACCGAGTTGGCGATGAAGCACTCTTCGTGCGCCTCATCGTGCATCGAAGACACGTCGTGCGCTTGCGGCCGCTTCTCGCCGGCGAAGCGCACCAGCGGCCGCAGCGTCACGAGCGTCATCGAGAGCTTGCCGCGCTCGTCCTTCGCCAATATGCCGCGCGCATCGTCCACGTACGACTCGACGACGAAACCGCGCTTCGCGGCGATCGAGAGGAACCACAGCATGTGGCAACTCGAGAGCGACGCTACGAACGCTTCCTCTGGATCGACCGCCGCCTCCACCGACATCGGAACGACGCTGGGCGACGACGAACCTGCCACCGTCAGCCCCCCATCGAAGCGCAGAAGATGTCCACGGCTGTAACAGTTGTCCGTAAACGCCGCCCCGTTCCGCTGCCACTCGACGCGAGCCTGGTAATCGCTCATGTGCCGATCTTCACCTCGAGGGGAACATCGCTGCAACGGACTTTCGGCTGGGGGGGGGGGGGGTACGCAGCCAGCCTGGACACCGCCACTTTCGCCGTTCGCCCACGGGCAGACGTCGAAAGCGGCGCAGCCGAGGCTGGCCTGGTATCCGGTGAAGATCTCGAGCGACTACGGCAGGATCGTCGCCTTGACCCAGTCGTTGGTGAGCTTGCGCGGTCCCACGGTGTAACCCTGGTAGTAGAGCGACGTCCCGATCAACGACGGGCTCGATCCGAGTTGCAGGGTTCCGGTCGCGAAGCCCGTTCCGTCCGTCGTGCCGTGGGGCAGGAACACCATCGTGTTGCGGCGGATGTACAAAGTCCCGACTGCGGGGAAGACCGTCGGCGTGGGCGCTTCGGCGAGCGACTGCAGCAGGATCGAAGTCTTGTTGGGTTGTCCGTACAGATCGAAGGACAACAGCGCGCCCACGTGCGGCACCGTGCGCAAGGCGAAGTCCTCGTTGCCGGCATCGAGCAGATCGATGCGTCCGCCGTTGCCGAACGTGTTGGCGTGCACGGCCTTGCTGCCGGCGACCACGCGCTGGCCGTCCGCGGAGATGTCGACCGAGAACACCGAACCCGGCAGGTTCGAGCTCAGGATCGGCGTGCTGTTGTTGCGGTCGTAGACATCGACCTCGTTGACCAGACCTTGCGCGTCACCCCAGCGCCCGACGGCAAAGCGGCTGCCATCGGCCGAGATCGCGACGTCGGCGATGATGTTCTGGAACGCGCCGGCTCCGGTCGCGATGTGCGACATCGTCACGGCCTTGGTCGCTACATCCAGAGCCTCGACCTGGGTCTTCAGATACTGATCGTAGAACGTGAAGCCATAGGCGATGGTCGAGCTGTCGTCGGAAATGTCCACGATCGCGCCGTAGCAGGAGCCGCCGACGAAACGCGTGAACGTATTCAAGTAGACGGCGCCTGAGAGCTCCCAGACGCTGATCTGGTTGAAATTGCCGTAGGCGAACACCGAACCGTCACCGGAAATCGCGTGGCTGTCGAAGCTCGCGCCGATAGTGCTGGTGTGCACGACTGTCGTTGTCGCGACATCGAAGATGTTGGCGTTGACCCCGGCGTTGTAGTACAGCGTCGAACCGTCGGCGGAGAGATCGAAGCCGCGCAAGTAGCCGTTCGGACCGGCCGGCAGGATCGTGTAGGACAGCGGAACGTTCGAGGCCGGACTGAAGACTGCGACCTCGACCTGGCTCAGCGGATCGTTGTAGATCGCGGCGACGATGACCGAGCCATCGCGCGAGATGCCGACGCTGCTGCCCGCGTTGATGATCGGAGCGAAGCTGTACGACCAATCGGCCGTCGGAGAATGCGAGCCGTACTTGGTCAGCACCGCCTGACGAGTCTGCATGTTGCCGCCCAGCACGATCTGATGGGTCGTGACGTGCGTGTCGGTCGCGTCGGCGGAAGCGACGACCCGAAACTCGCTGGCGAGCGCACTGGTGTCCTGCCAGACCGGCGTCGGCGGCGGGTTGTCGAAAGCCGAGAGCAGAATCGCGCGCTCGTTGTTGAGGTCAACTTCCGAGAAAACCTGCGTGCCACGATTGCCGATCGACGTCGAGATCGCGATCCAGGCGAGACCGCCGTCGGTGAGCGTCCACTTCGTGCCGGGCGGAGTGTTCGAGTAGCCGCCGGGCGCCGGTGCGGCCACACCGCCCTGGCGTTGGAAGGACAGGCCCGCGGGCGTGACAACGGCGCGTTCGGAGACCGCGGGCAGCAGATTGCCCGGGGGCGGGGCCTGCGAAAAACCAGTCAGGCCCGAGGCCACGAGGGCCAGACACGAAACCGTGGGGACTTGCAGCAAACAACGCATGGCGTTTCCTCTCAAAGGTTGCAGAACGTGTATGAATTCCCTGAGCCTCGCGCGAACAGGCGCGGCGGTCGATTCCTGGCTCAGCAATTAGAACACGTTTCCGCAACCGTGCTCGCTAAGCACTAGGACGGACTGCTCTGGGCGCAAGGACGAAGGGCCTGCGCCTTCGGTCAGATCGGCCCGCAGGTCGCCGCGATCGAGCTACTCACTTCAGTCCCCGGTCGCGTGGCAACGAGCTTGGAGCGCCGATCGCCACGGACTAGAGGCTCTTCGATCCTGATCCGCCGATCGGCGTGATCGTAAGCTGGATCAGTCTCGACCGTTCTCAGGAATCCCCCACCCACACGAAGGAGCTTCGTCCATGGTCGCGCGCACATCCACACTTCTCGCCAGCCTGCTGTTTCTTGCCGCCTGTCAGAGTTCACCGACGAAAGAGAGCGAACCGATGTGCCAGAAACGCAAACCCGGCACGATCGTCAGCGTCAACGAATATTGCGCTATCGTGCCGGTCGATCCGGTGGATCCCTCGGTAGTGGTCCAGTGGAAGACTCGGGCCGTGGGCCTGTGCTGCAAGGGCTGTGTGCCCAAGTGGGAGAAGCTGACGGACGCGGAGAAGGACACGGCACTGGCCGCTGCAATCGCGAAAGGCCCGATCTAGGGGCGACGCGGGCCACGGAGTCGAGCCCCACTCTGTACTCCATGGTCGCCCCGACCGGCTGCACAGTGATCAGGCTGGGGGAGCGTCTTCCATAGTCACCCGGAAGGGGCGCGCGGTGGATCCTGGTGCAGCGCCTGGAGTCCGCTGCGCTACGCACAATGGCCAGGCGCATGTTGCAGGAGACTCGGCAACAATAGGGAGGTGAGGCGGCCGACACAGACCCTTGAATCGACGGAGATAGCCGTGCTGCCCCTCTGGCGTTGGATCAAGAACCAATTCGTGCAGAAGATTCCGGACGATATCGCGCTGTGCGAATTCGATTGCCACAGGCTGCAGTGCACACATGAAGAGTGGAAGCAGTGCCCGAGGCGTCTTGGCGGAGCGGCGGGTGAATTGAGGCCTGAAAAGAAGGCGCAGTCCGCCGACAAGCAGGGCTGACGCCGACGCGACGACAGCGCGGCCTGCGGAATCGGCAGCAAGTCAGGCACCGAAGCGGCCGACCCCTGCGACCTCGCCGGACGGTCGACGCCTGCTGCTCGGCAGGGCAGACCGGCGGCCGGGGCAGCCGACCCAGTCCCGAAAATCACTGTGCCCTGCGCAGCGAACGGCGCGACCGCACGAGCACGAGGGCGCGCCGCGCGGCCTCCGCTCGCCAGGTTCCAGGCAAGCGAAACACACCCCCTGAACCAGATTGCCATGAATCTCTCAGACGGGGCCACGGGTCTTTTCACGATGTCTTGCCTGACGATCTTGACCGCAACAGCGTCCGCACAGGCGCCGGCTTACACACTGATCGGCAGCGCTTCACTCGATCATTTCGAATTCTCCGTAGCCGCGATCCGGGCTTCAGCGCCCCCAACGGTGTCGGCTTCACGAACGCAGTGAACTTCGAGATCTGACCCTGAGTTCGGCTCGCGCTCCGTGAGCAACGTCTGCGCCTACGCAGATCCGCGATCCAAAATCGCTGGGTGCGCGGCAGCCGCAAGCGCGAGGTCCTGATTCGCGGCTTGGGGCCGGCCGGCGCGAGCGTGGATCGCCGCGCGCAGCACAAGCGTCGGCCAGTGCGCGCCAAGCAAAAGTGCCTGTTCGCAGGCGCAAAGCGCGGCGGACGTTTCCTGGTTCGACAGGAGACTCTCTGCGAGCGTGTGGTGCGCCTGTGGAGAATAAGGAGCCAGTTCCACGGCTCGCGTCGCAGCGGCGACGGCGTCGGAAGACTCGGAGCGCTTCAAGTGCAGTCGCGCAAGCGTGCGCCACACCTCGGGATCATGCGCGGCGAGCGTGGTCGCGCGCCGGGCTTCATCGATGGACGGGGCGGCTGCACTCAGGAGTTGTCGAAGTGCATGCGCGTGCGCGAGCTCGGCTTCTGCGCAGTGCTCGAACTCGCCTGCGGCAACCGCCGCGGGCACGAATCCGAGCGAGCTTCGTTCCACAGCGAGTTGCACACGCAGCGCGACCGCTCCCGGACAACCGGGATCGATTTCGCACGCTCGCGCAAGCCGCTTTGCCGCGCGCTTCCACGGCGGTGCTTCCGTCGCGAGCAAGTACGCAGCCTGCCGCACGAGCATCGGCGCGCGCCAGTTCGTCGGCGGCGTCACAAGGCCAGCCGTGAATCGAGCCAAGTCCGCGGCGCTCGGCCGTCGCGCGGGCTCTCCATCGAGACAGCGCAGGATCAACGACGCGAGTCCGGGAGGCACGTGCTCGCGCAACGCGTTGGGCGGTGGCGCTCCGTCGTGATAAGTCGCCCCGCTGACGATCTGGTAGCCAAGACAGCCGAAAGCGCGCACGTCGGCGGCGAACGCGGGGGCGGCCGTCGTCCCTGCGAGCAGCGCGCGCAGCTGCAGTCGGCCCAAACCCTCGACGATCACGTGCACGTCCGACCAGAGCACACGCGTGTCGTCGAGCGCCCCATGCGCTAAACCTGCGTCGTGCGCGGCGCAAAGTGCCTGCGCCAATTCGCCGAGCACACGCCCGCATTCGAGGAACGGCAGACGCGTTTCACGCTCGAGCCAGGTCCGCAGGCTGACGTGTTCCGGCGTCGAACAGGTCAACCGCAATTCGAGACCGGAGCGTTCAAAGCTCTCGAGAGGCAGGACGCGCGCGTGCCGGAAGCTGCGCAATCGCTCCAGGAATTCCTGCGCCCGCGCCCGGGCCGCGTCGTCGACTCCTTCCAACGAGAAAACTTCGACGCTCACAGGTCGATCAACGGCGGGATTTCGAGCATGCGCTCGAAGTCGCCGCGCTGCGCGCTCCGCGCGACGATCTCGAGAGAGTTGCCGAAGGCCTCCAGCGTGCGCGCGAGCGCTTGCTCGTCGTGCGCATAGGAAGGCAGCATCACGCCGTTGTAGGTGAAGATGCCTTCCTTCAAGAGTTCTTGCTGGAACAGCGAGCGCTCGAGCTGGTGCAGCCGCGGGTCCTCGCGTTCGAAGCGAAAATTCTGGCGATAGGGCATGCCCCAGAATTTCGCGGCGACGCCCAGCTGACGACAGAGCGAGTGCACACCGTCGCGCAACTTCACTCCGTAGTCCCAGACGTGCTTCGCGACGTCTTCGCGTCGATACACGCCGATCGCGGCGCGCGCGGCGGCGAACGAATAGGCCTCAGCCTGGAACGTCGCTGCATAGAAGGCGCGCGGCAGCGCGGATTTGAAGATCTCCGCGCGACCGACGACCGCCGACAGCGGCATGCCCGACGCGATCGCCTTTCCCAGGCAGGTCAAGTCCGGCCGCACGCCCTTGGCCCTTTGCACGCTGCCGCCCGGATAGCGGTAGTTCGTGACGATCTCGTCCATCACGAACAAGCCGCCCGCGGCGTGCGCGCAACTCTCGAGGTGCTTCAGGAAGTCCGCGTCGCTGTCGGGCTCGAAGCCAAGTCCGTTGCCGGCCCACGGCGACGGTTCGATCATCACTGCGGCGAGCTGATGTTTGTGCTTGTCGTACAGCGCGTCGAACGAAGCGCGGTCGTGGAACGGGAAACGGTGGATCAACTGCGGATCGCGCGGCCGCACGCCGCTGTTCTCGAAGCCGACCTGCTCGACCCAGAAATCCTGCCAACCGTGATAACCTGAAAAGAGGATCACGTCGCGGCCGGTGTACAGCCGCGCCATGCGCGCCGCGAAGCTGCACGCGTCCGAGCCGTTCTTGCCGAAGCAAGCCATGCTGTTCGCGGGGTCGTACGTGAAATCCTCGATCAGGAGTTCCGCGACCTCGACCTGGATCGGCTGCGGCAACGCGACGACTGACGCGGTGTCGAGATAGGCGCGAATACCGGCATTGACCTCCTCGTGCGCGTACCCGAGCAGCATCGAGCCCCAGCCCATCGTGTAGTCGATGTACTCAGCACCATCGAGATCCCAGATGCGGCAGCCCTTGGCCTGGGCAGCGAAGACCGGATAACTCTCGCCCGTCGCCGCGCGCGAGATGCCGCGAGTCGGCAGATACGACCAGGGGCCGGCGCGCTGAAAACGCGCCCACAGTTCTGCGTTGCGCGTGGGCAATTCCTCGCGCACGACGACTTCGACTGCGAGCGCTGGGACGCCGCGGTCCTCGAACACGGCGACCTGATACTGCACGAGTTTCAGCGCGAGTGCGTGGCTGCCCGGAGTGAGCGGCGCCTCGAGTGCGAAGTGCAGGGTGACTTCCTCCCCCGCTGCGACCTCTGGCCGAGGCAGCGGATGATTCGCGACGACCACGCCGTCCCAGTGCACCGCCAGTCCGACGTGGTCTCCCGCCGGGCTCTGCGCGCGCCAGGCAAACGAACTCGTGTTGCGAATCGTCAGCCGCACGGCGACCACGGCGCCCGGCGACAGCTCGCTCGGCAGATTGTGGGCCAGATGCGTAGCGCCGAATTTCTTCTCGGGCTCCGTCATCGCAGCGACTCCGCTGAAGTCAGGAAGGGCATGCCTACCACCGCGATTTCGGTCCCGCTCGCTTCGCAGGCGCGCGCGAGTTCGAACACGCTGCCCGCACGCAAAGCCCCGCGCGCAATCGCGAATGCAACATGCGAACGCGCGCCGGGATGGACATCTTCGCGCAGTGCGATCCGCCACAGGATCGAATGCTCGAAGCGCACGCGCAATTCAACGGTCTCCGCCTGACCCGCGGCCGAAAGCCAGACGCGATCGCCGGCGTTTTCCAGCCAGAAACGGCAAGTTCCACCGGTTGTGGCATCAGGAAATTCCACGTGGACTACGCGCACGGGCAGCGTGGTGCCCAGTGGCGCGGCTTCGAGTTCGCGCGGCGTGCGCGGCAAGTTTCCCTGCTCGCGCAGCTCGAGCATGCGCGCGTGCACGCGGCCGAGTTCCAGCGGCACGTCGAGTCCTTGAGTGCAAAGACAAGTTCGATTCGTGCACGTGGCGCAGGCCAGCGTCTCGTCCTCGTGCAGGTGGAAGTAGTGCAGGCGCGCCACCGCGTCGAACGTGTCGGCGGGGTTCAGCCAGATGTAGGCCTCGCGGAACAACCACGAAATCGGCAAACCACGGCTGCAGGTCGGCTCGCACGCGCCGCAGCGGCTGCACAGGGTCGTGCGCAGTTCGGTGATGCGCGCTTGAAGCGCGAGTTCGCGTTCGGCCGACAACTCGAGCTCGCCATGGCCGGCTAGCGCGTTCTCCTCGGCTTCCTCGACGCAGCCCGTGCCTACGACCGTCGCGACGATTCCCTCCTGGGCCAGCACGTGCCGCAGCACTTCGTGCGCCGCGATGCGATCGCGCCCCGCCGCCAGCACGTCGCGCGGCGGAAAGGCCTTGCTGCGGGAAAGCAAACCGCCCGCGAGCGCCTTCATGGCCAGGATGCCGACGTTGTGCTCGCGCGCCAAGGGCAGGATGCGCTGCTTCGTCGCGAGCAGGTCCTCGTAAAACTTCCCTTCGGCGGCCGCGTAGGAACTCAGCACGTGAAAACCGAGCGGATTCCAGGCCAGCATGATCGCATCGAAGACTCCGCTGGTGATCAGGTCGGCGACATAGTCCGGCGGTCCGTGCGTCGTGCAGTACGCGCCTTGGATGCGTCCGGAGCGTTTCAATCGAGCGAGATACGCGACCATGCCGTTCGGCCCCCACACGTCGTTGCCGACGAATTCCTGATCGTCGATGCAGGAGATGCCCCACAGCGGCAGCGAAGTTCGGCCATGGATCGCAAGCGAGCGCTCGAAGCAGTGTTCGAAGTGCGCGCGGTCTCCGGAACCATCCGAGAGCGGGATGATCGTTGCGCCGCTGACGCGCGCCGCCTCGGCCACGATTTCCTCGGCGTCGCCGTAGTCGGGCGAAGTATGCACCCAGTTCACGCCCAGCTCGAAGCCGCGCACGAGCGTGGCGAGCGCCTGCTCGCGCGGGAGCAGCCGCAACTGACAGGTGCCGAAGCCGATGACGGAGAGTTCGACGTCCGTGCGCCCGACCTGTCGACGTTGCATCACAGCGGGCCCCCCTTCGTCGCACTAGGCGCCGAAAATTTCACGCGCAGCGAACCGATCGGCGTGCTGCGCCCTTCCTTGTTCCAGGCCAGCACGCGCAGGCGCTGCGCCGCCCCGCTCGGCAACATTTCGCGCCGCAGGTTGAAGCGCCAGCCGCAGCGCAGATTGTCCGGGAGGTGTGGGTGCGCGGTGGCCACATCCGGCCGATCGTGAGTCGCAAGTTCGGCCTGACCGACCAGCAGCCATTCGCTGCGAGTGGGGTTTCCGAGCCGCGCGTCGGGACCGCCGTCGCGCAGGATCTCGATGCGCTCGATGCCCGCGTGGCTGAGCGCCCAGCCGTGCAACTCGACCTGGTCCGCGTTCGTGTTCACCCGCTCGCGAGGCGCATCGAGGAAGCCGATCGGCAAGCGGAAGCCGGCCTCGATTTGCCGCTCCGCGAAGTACTCGGGCCGATCGACATTTCGGTTGATGAAGTCGGGACAGGTCAGGCACATGCCGGGCGGATTGCGTTGGGCGATGCTCTGGCGCAACTCGCGAAACTCTTCTCCGAACCAGATCGCGCGGAACGAACTTTCTTTCGCCAGCGAACCGAACGGGTCGACGGTCTGACAATCTGGGTAGGGAAAGACGTTTGCGTGCGCGTCGATGTAGACGTTGTCAAAGGGCTTCTTGCAGTAAAGGAAAGGCCGCGCACGCGGCCCGCTCTTGAACAGCACTTCACGGGTCCCAAGCCGCGCGCTGACTCCGCGCGAAGTGTGTGCCACCACGACCAGCGAGACTCTGCGATCCTCGGCTTTGGAAAACTGCTCGCGCGACACTTCGAAGGTCCAGCCCGAGCGGTAACTGAACGGTAGTGTCGGAAATGCTGCCGCGACATCGGGGCGCGACCCGTTGCGCAAGACTGCACAGCCGACGTGAAGCGTGCCATCGGCGATTTCGGCATCGGGAGCCTCACCCGGGAAAGGCTTGCGCCGCACCTCGACGCTCTCGACTTCCTCGAGGTCCAGCGCCCAGCCGCAAAGTTCGATCGAGTACGAGGCCTCGCTCTCTTGGAGGCGCGGCAGATCGACGCGACCGAACGGCCGTTCGCGATCGATCGGCGGCGCCGGCACCAAAGCTACGCGCGGCGATGCCGTTCTTGGATCCGGCGAACGCGGCACGCGCGCGGCGACCTCTGGATTCGAGCGCGACGGTTTCCATGGCTTTCCGTCGACCGCGTAGAAGTCAGGAAAGCTCGTGACGCGCACGCCCGCGCGTGAAGCGTATTCCAGGAATTCGTGGAAGCGCGCGTTGGCGCGCTCGGGTTCGTCGCTGGTCGACTGCGACGCCATCTCGAGACCCTCGTACGGCATCAGGTGCCGGCAGGCGATCTGTTCGACACCGAGTTCGAGCGCCAGGTCGACGAAATCACGCAACTCGTCCAGATTGCACTTCATCAATGTGACGTTGAATTGCAGCAGAGGAATTCGCGACTTACGCGCGACTTTCTGCTCCGCGAGGTGCGACAGACGTTGCTTGAGCAGCGCGAATTCTCCACCGCGCCGCACCCATTCGTAGGTCTCGCTTGTCGCGCCGTCGATCGACACGTGAACTTGCGTCATGCGTTGTTCGATCAGTTCCTCGGCGATCTTGGGCGTGATCAAGAGCCCATTGGTGAGCATTTTCAACTCGCTCGGCGCAAAGCGCGCCGTGATCCGCAGAATTTCCGAGAAGTGCGGACTGGTCAGCGGCTCGCTGCCGGCGGAGAGATAGACGGTGTGCGCGAAAGGCAAGACCGAATTTGCGATGCGCTCGAAGGTTTCAGGCGCGAGAAAGACGGCCTTGCGGAAGAACACGCTTTCGTAGCTGAAGTAGCACATCCGACAACGCAGATTGCACTTGTTCGAGATGTCGAACAGCACGGTCAACGAACCGATGCTGAGCGGCGCAAACAGCTCCGTTGGCACCGGCAATGACGCATCTCTGGCTCCGCTTGCGGTCGTCTTGGCGGGATCAGCAGGGTAGGGCGCTGGGGTCGTAACCTCGGACATGCCGTCCAGTATGCGCGGTCCGGCCAAGTCGGGCACTCCACGACAGCATCCCAAAGTCGCGCCGATGCGCGCGCGCGACGGGGGCGGGCATGGCACCAGCAGAATTGCCGTCCTCTGACGCCAGAATTGGCCGCATTCGCATAGGATTCACTTGTCCCGTTGTCGACGGCCAGCATTTCCTCGTCGTCGCGAACGTCCCCCCCCATCGGAGAATGCGATGCTTGCAATCAATTCGCGCCTGCGTAAGTCGGCCCGGCTCGTCCTTCCGGGAGCCCTGGTTTTTGCCGCGCTGATTCATGGCGCCTGCGGCGGCGGTGGTGGCGGAGGTAGCAGCAGCAGCGGAGCGTCAACCGGTCCACAGGCGAATTTCACGGCGACGCCGACGATGGGACCCAAACCTCTCGCCGTCCAATTCACGAACACGGGCAGCGCCAGCGCCACGGAATGGCTGTGGGAGTTCGGCGACGGCTCGACCTCGAACGAACGCGATCCGCTGCGTTCCTATCCGCACGCAGGCAGTTTCACGGTCAAGCTCACCGCCTCGGGCCCCGGCGGATTCACCACGAAGGTCCGCAATAGTTTCATCAGCGTGACGGCGCCCTTGCTCGACTCGAGTTTTGAGTCACAGCCTGTCGGCGCAACACCGGGGTCGCCGTGGGAGGTCTTCTTCGGCACGCAGGGCAACTTCGGTCTCGTGATCAACTCGGCGGCCGGCGGGCCCGATGTGAGCATGCCGACCGACGGCCAACTCTGGGTGGAACTCGGCGGCGACTCGACGGACAACACGCTGCCACCGAGCGCTGGGCCCGGGCCCACACCCAGGACGGGCGCCGGCCTGGCGCAGGAGATCAGCTTCCCCGGCGGGAAAAGCATGCTTCAGTTCGACGTGTTGTTCATCAACGGAGAAACCTTCGGCGCAGGGCTGACCAACGACTGGATGAGTGCCGACATTTCCGACGGCAACACTTCGATCAATCTGCTGGCGCACGACACGTCCTCTGCGACGTCATATACCTCGACCCTGCACGGCGGCCATCCCACGACGGCGCTGGAGACGGTCAGTGCCGATCTGGAGCAGCTCTTCCCGGGCTC
>JANMRV010000226.1:0-6774 GCA_031388685.1 Planctomycetota bacterium | reverse complement strand
CCACCGGGCAGCACAACGATCTCGATTTGCCCTTCGCGGTCGGCAAAATCCCGCTGCTGTTCCAGAACGGCGTGTGGTTCGAAGACGCCTTTGTCGGCGGCGCAGTCACGATTCCGGCGCTGAACAGCCCCAAGTTCGACATCTCGAACATGGACGTGACTTTCTTCGCGGGCATCGACGACGTCAGCTCGGACTCGATCAGGAACGAGGGTATCAGGACCGAGGGCGGCACCAGTCTGATCGGCGCGAACAGTTTCATCGAGATGCACTCGGGTTATGCCGAGGCCGGTTTCGGCTTCGCCTCGAACGACGGCGACGGCGGCACCGACACGCTCAACGTCTCGGTCGCATGGACCAAGCGTTATTGGGATTGGCTGTCCAACTCGCTGCGCGTGATCCTCAACGGAGGAGAGAACACGAATGGCGGCGCGCTGTTCCTGGCCGAAAACTCCTTCCGCACGCGTCAGCCCTACACGCTGCTGCCGTACTTGAACATGTTCCTCGGCCTCGGCGACCCCGAATCGCTGGCGCGCGACGCCGGTGCGGGCGGCGTGCTGAAGAACACGGGCATCAACTTCGAAGCCGATGCACTGACGCTCTTTCCGCGCCTCGACGACAGCGGCCACGACCGCGTCGGTGCGGCCTTTGGAGTCGAGTACCTGCCCGACCTGTTCACCGCGGAGCACCGCCAGCAGATCGTGCTCGAGGTTGCCGCGCTGCACTCCTACGACGACGCGAATGGCGATCTCGGCGACGAAGTCGGTCTAGGCGCGCGCTACCAGATCGCGATCGCAAACTCGTGGATCCTGCGCGCCGACGTGATGGTCGGTTACATCGAGAACGGCGACGACATCTCCGGGATCCGCTTCGAAGTCCGCAAGAAGTGGTAGGTAGCTGAGCCTGCGGGAGTAGCGGTTTCCTGCAATTTTCGCCCAGGCTCATCGCGCCTGGGCGATTTCATGACTTCGCCCGTGCAGCGGCGCGCTTCCTGGCGAGCGGGATTTTCCTGGCCGGCGCCCGCTGGCTCGTCACCGGCTTCGCCTTGCCCGCCGACGCACTCGGTCGCGACTCGAGCGCGCGCTGGTAGATCTCGATGTACTTCTGCGCCGGGATGCGCCGGATCGATTCGCCGATCACGTCGAGCGCGATGTCCTCGAGCTTCTTGAAGCGAATGCAGGCCTTGCCCTTGTCCAGCTTCTTGCCGGTCTTCGCCCAGGCCTCCGTGAACCACTTCGCGTGGGCACTGTCGCCGTAGAGGCCCATCATGTGCAGCGAAATGTAGTTCTTCTGCGAGCCGAGATTGACGAAAGGCACAGGCTGTTTCGGATCACAGTGATAACCGGCGGGAAACACGCGATGCGGCACGTAGTAGCCAATCATCCCGTAGGTCATGCCCTCTTCGTACCCGCTCTTGTCGAGGTTGGCGAGGATCACCTTGCGCACGGCCGCCAGCGCAGCGCGACGATCTGCAGGGAGTTCGGCGAGGTACGCGTCGACGGTCTTGGCTTTGCTCTGCATCGTCTCGATGCTAGCGCGGAAAGCCGGCGTGAGAAGTGCCGGCGACTAGCTCGAGCGCACGAACATCCAAACCGAGAGCAGGGTGCAGGTGTAAAAGGCCGCCTGGGTGGCCCGATCGATCGCGACGACGTTGGGCGCGCGGCCGCTGAGGCGCTGGAAGAGGTAACTCATATAGTTGGGCTGCTGCGCCTGCCCAAGGTTCGCCCAGACGCGATGTTGAAAACCGGTCAGGAAACAATGGCCCGGCTTGCCGAGCAGCGGGCCGAGGATGAACCACGAAAAGGCAGTCAGGCCGCACAGCACCAGGTGAAACGGCCGCGTCGCGGGCCAGATCCAGCCGCACAGGCAAAAGGCGATCACGCCCAAGTGCAACGCGTGCAAGGCAAAGTTGGCCAGGCGCCACTTCATCCGCTGACCCTGCGGAAGGCTTCGATGTACTGATCGATGATGCCGTTGTCCGGGCCTGGGAAGGAAGGCAGCCGCAACAGGCGCGTGTTCTCGTGCGCCGTGCGTTCAAAGCCTCCAGCCGACGCGAGCGCCGCTGCTCTCGAAGCCTCGATGTGACCGGTGCGCGCCCAGTGCCCCTCGGTGAAAAACGGTTGCTCGTGCAGCAGCGGATAGCGCGGGCAGCGCACCTGGCAGCCTTGGGCCGTGAGCGCCGCGATCAGCGCTGTCACGTCGACGTTCGCGTCGCGTGGCCGGATCAAAAACTCGAAGTACACGCGACGCACGTGCGCGGGCGGCAGGAAACAATCGAATCCGAGTTCTTCGAGCGCGTGGGAAAGCCGCTCCAGGTTGGCGTTGCGCCGCGCGTTGTTGCGCGCGAGTTTCGACAACTGCACGCGCGCGATCGCGGCCGAAATCGGCGCGATGCGCGTCTTGATCCCGAACGAGGTGGCCGCGAATCTTCGCGCCGGCGTGTTCAATTCGAGGATGCGCGTGATATCACCCAGGCAGGTCGCGCGCTCCAGGTAATGCTCGTTGTCGGTCAAGAGCACGCCGCCCTCGCCCGCGGGCGCGAGCTTGTCGCCTTGCAGACTGAAGACGGAGATGTCGCCCAATCGGCCGGCGGAAATTCCGCGCCAGCTGGCGCCGTGCGCGTGCGATGCGTCCTCGACGATCTTGAGCCCGTGATCCGAGGCGAGCTTTTTCAGCTCGGTCATTTTCGCGGGCATCCCCCACAGGTGCACGATCACCATCGCGCGCGTGCGCGACGTGATGCGCCGGCGCATGTCGTCGGGATCGGGCCCGAGACGCTCGCGCTCGCTGGCGCAGAAAACCGGCACGAGTCCCGACCACAGCATCGGCAGCACCGAAGCCCAAAAGGTCGCCGTCGGCACGAGCACTTCGTCGCCGGGCTCGAGTCCGAGCGCATGGAAGGCCGCCATCAGCGCGGCCGTGCCGTTGTTGTGCGCGAGCGCGAAGCTCCGGCCGCTGAAGGCCGCATAGTCGCGCTCGAGTTCGCGGATCACCGGATGCGTGCTGATGTTCCCATCGCGCATCACGCGCAGCACGGCAGCTTCGTCGTCCGCTTCCAGCCGCGGCCAGGCGTTGGAAGGCTCGTGGGACAAAGTGACCGCTTGATTCATCGTGGATTTTCTAGACGGAGGCGAGCAATCGGTCCTGATCGTCCGCTTCCTGACGCCAATTCGCCAGCGCCTTCGCGGCCTGCTCGGGAGCATGAATGCGTGCGGCGATCTTCGTGATCTCGGGAAGGTTTTCGTCCCCGCGTCCAAGACCCAGGCGCGGCACCCATTGCGCGATGTTGGTGCGACGCCGCAGATAGTCCTCGAGAGTCAGGCAGGCCTCATTCTCCCGGCACCAGCCCGCTTCGGGCAGCGCGACGTCGACTCCCGGAAAACTGTAGGCGATTGCCGCCGCTGCGGCCTGCTCGCGAGCGACCGGGACGCGCGCCGGCAAGTACCCGCGCACCTGCCGGGCCACCTCGCGGCCGATCATCGGAGCCGAGGTGAGCTTGCCCCCGTAGATCGACAGCGCGGCGACTTTCGGATCGCGCGCGACGATGTGACGGCGCGAGAGGTCCAGGGGATAGACCTCGCGCGAGAACGAGCGCTCGACAGCCAGCGGCCTGATGCCGCAGCGCAGCGAAACCACGTGCTCGGCGCCGCGCTGCTCCGACAGATTCGAATTGGCGTGCGAAAGCAGGAAGCGCACGTCTTCGACATCGGGCCGAAAGCCCCCGCCGATGTCCTTCACCACGGACTCGGTCGGGCCCCACAGCGCCACCGGGCCCCAGGGGGTGAACGTCTGCGAATCGCCGTGCTGCTCCATCTCGAAGGCCAGGGCTTCGTCGAGTTCCGCGGGTCGCGGGAAAGCCAGATAGACGCCCTTGCTCAACACATGGCGATAGCGCTGTTCCAGGCCGCAGAGTTCGCCGACGCGCTCGGCCCACACGCCCGCGGCGTTGACCAGGACACGCGCCTGAACGCTGCGCTGCGAAGCGCCGTGGCGATCGGTCAATTCCATCCGCCACAGGCGCTGGTCGCGCTGCCAGGCGGCCTGGGTCAGTTCGCAGTGGTTCAAGGCGACGTTGCCGTCGCCGCCTTGCGCGAGGATCCACGACAGGACGCAACGGCTGTCCGAATCAGAAAGACAAGCCTCTTCGTAGACCAGCGAGGAATGGAATCGTCCGCGCGCCAGCAGGTCAGCTGCTCGAAAATGACATTCGCCGTAGGGCCGCCGCCGGCGCCGCCGGCCCAACATCCAATACGAAAACAGGGCTGCTTGCACGAGCCTGCGACTGCGTCCGCCACGCTGCAGCGGCAGGTAGCGAAAGCGCAACGTCTCGACGTTGCCCGGTTCCTCGCGCACCAGCCGATCGCGCGCCTTGCATAGCCCCCAGACCGTGCGCACATCGAGATTGCGCAAGTACAGGAGCCCGCCCCAAATCAACATCCCCGAGGCCTGGCTGGTCCCGCTCGCGAAATCGCCGCGATCCACGAGCAGCACGCGATAGCCCAGCCGACACAACTCGCGGTACGCGGCCGCGCCATTGATCCCGGCCCCGACGATAGCGACGTCGAACGTCTGATCGGCGGCTGCGAGGGCTTGATAGCGATTCATCGGGCCGCCCCGGGTCGGGCGCGACGTGCGCGAGTCTAGCGCGAGACGCTGGATCGGGCCTGCAACGCGAGTACCAATCCGCGTGACCCTATCGAGAAGGGCGGCTAATCAAGCGCGGGACATGCCAGAATCGGCGAATCGAATCCGTTGTTCTGGGTAGCTGGCCGCGCTGCGCCTGCAATCCCGATGACATCATTGTGAGGCCCCCCCATGAAGTTCATTTGGTTCGTTCTCGTCGCCTTGGCGCTGTTCGCTCTAGCTTTGCTCTTCAGCGTGACTCGGCAGGACACACCCAGCCCGCTTGCACGCGCTGGACCCGCGGACCAGGCTGCGCCGGTGGCCGAGGGACTTCCCGAACCACGGCCGCTGACGCCGAACGCGTCCGATGGCTCGGAAAGGCTTCTGCAGCAAATGGAGAAGATCCTGACCCGGCTCGAGCGGCTCGAAAGCAGCGTCCGCGAGGTGCGCACGGAAGTTTCGATCCGCTCGGAGGAGCGCTCGCGCATCGCGGTGTCGTCGTCACCGTCGCCTGCCCATTCGCGCCTCGACGACGAGGACCAGAACACCCTTAGGACGCTGATCCGCGAGGGCCTGCTCAACGAAGCCTGGAAACAACGCCAGGAGAAGCTTGTCGGGATCGGCCGACACCTTGCGCTTGAGCTCCAGCTCGAGACGCGTTTCGTCGGTCCGATGATCGAGGTGCTCTGCGTCGACAGCCTGCCCCTGTTCAACCTCGAGCGCGATCTCGCCGAGCACAACTACGACGCGGGCATGGCCAGACGCAGCCAGGCCGAGTTCAAGGCCGCGCGCCGACGACTGCGCGCGGACCTCGGGGAAACGTTGCGCAACGACGATCTCGCCGCGCGCATCTTCCTACAGGTCGTCAGCGACGGCGAAGTGGCGGCCACGGAAATGGGGCGCGATCGGTTGCTCGCCGTCGAGAAGGATTGGTTGCGCTGAGACACGCTGCGCGTGGACGAACCGGTATAGCGCTGCGCGGCCGAGAGCATCCACATTGCGGCGCAAAGTCCGGGCCTAGAAGGCTGACCGGGCAGACCCTGATCCGGCCCTGGTAACGGCCTCACGGCGGCCGGAAAGCCGCGATTGTTCATCGGAAGCGCGACTGCTTCATTGCAGGATTATCACAAGCCGGACAGAATCGTAGCTTCGCCTGCTTCGCGCGAGTCCTGCGCGCGTCCCAGATCCAGTTCGCGCAGCCTGGACGGTCCTGAAAAACTCGAGCATGAGTAGAGCTAGCACATTTCCTGCGAAGATCCTTTCGACGATCGCGCTCGTCGTCACGCTGTGCGTGGGTGCTCGGACGGAGCGCAGCCTGGCGACTCCCGCCACGAGCAGCGCCGTGCTCGCCGGCGTCAGCATCGGCCGCGATGCTCACGGTGTGGCGCACGTTTTCGCCTCCAGTGACGAGGGCGCCTACTACGGCGCGGGATACGCCGCCGCACAGGATCGTTTGTTCCAGATCTGCTGGATGCGCCTCGTCGTGCAGGGCCGCGTCTCCGAGTTCTTCGGTTCGGGCACCGTCGTCAACCCGCAGACCGGCGCGATCAACAAGACGCATGTCACCAGCGACCGCAAGGCCAGGCTCTTCGGCTGGAGCAAGCATTCACAGCGCGCTGTGAATGGCCTGGACCTCCCCACGCGCAAGCTGTTGCAATCCTATGCCGATGGTGTCAACGCGTGGATGCAGGATCCGAATCTGGTTCTCGATCCGCTGTTCACGCAGCACGCGATTCCGCTGGAGCCTTGGACGCCCGCAGATTGCATCGGCGCATGGCTGCGCTTCGGCGAGTTCTTCGGGTCGAACGGCCTCGACGAAGCCAGAATGCTGCACGACTGGAAGCTGATCTCGAGCACGCCCGGACTGACACGCGCCGAACAGCTCGAAGAATTGCTGGGCGCGCTGGTCTGCGACGATTCGGCGGCTGTGATCGAGCAACAGGACGTGCCGCTCGCACTGCAGGACATGCTAGGTGCCTACGCGCGCACACACGCGCTGCTCGCGGAAGACACTTGCCTGCCGTACAACGCGAGCCCGCACTTCAGTCAGGCTTGGGCGGTCGATGGAGCGCACACGACTACCGGTCGATCGGTACTGGTCGGCGACCCGCGCATCGGTGTCACGTTGCCCAGTCAGCTCTACGAATGGAGCAT